>NZ_BCAZ01000005.1:0-172482 GCF_001320205.1 Pseudomonas sp. NBRC 111123 | reverse complement strand
CCCCCCTTTATTCCTGAAAACCCTGATCACTACCCTGTGCCTGGCCGCCGCCACTGGCGTCACCTGGGCCGACCAGCCTCTACCCCCCCCCCCGGAGCTGGAATCCGGCTACCGCAGCGGCCTGCAGCCAGTGCACGCCAGCCGGCACATGGTGGCAGCCGCCAACCCGCTGGCCAGCGAGGCCGGGCGGGCGATGCTGCGCGCCGGTGGCAGCGCCATCGACGCGGCGATCGCCATGCAGATGGTGCTGACCCTGGTCGAGCCGCAGTCCAGCGGTATTGGCGGTGGTGCATTCATCCTGTACTGGGATGGCCAGCGCGTGCAGGCCTTCGATGGCCGCGAAGCCGCGCCGGCAGGGGTGACGGAAAAACTGTTCCTGCAAGCGGATGGCTCGCCAATGCCGTTTCGTGCAGCGCAGATCGGCGGTCGGTCGGTGGGCGTGCCGGGGGTGCTGCGGGCGCTGAAACTGGCCCATGATCAGCACGGCAAGCTGCCGTGGAAGGACCTGTTCGCGCCGGCCATCGCCCTGGCGCGCAATGGTTTCGCCGTTTCCGAACGGCTGCACACGTTGGTCGCCGGTGACCCTTTCATTGCCCGCTCACCGGCCATGGCGCGCTACTTCCTGGATGACCGGGGCAAGCCGCTGGCCGTCGGCACGACCCTGCGCAACCCTGCGCTCGCGCAGACCTTTGAGCGCATTGCACAGCAGGGCGTCGATGCCTTCTACGGCGGTGAGCTTGCCAAGGCCATGGTCGCTGAAGTGCGTCACCACGCCAATGCCGGGCAGTTGTCGCTCGAGGACTTGCAGCGTTATCAGGCCAAAGAGCGTGAACCGGTCTGTGGTCCGTACAAGGCCTGGACCATTTGCGGCATGCCGCCGCCGTCGTCCGGTGGGGTGACTGTGCTGCAGACCCTGGGCATTCTCGATGCCCTGCAGCGCACCTCGGCGCAGCGCGACCTGGCCGACCTGCCACCCCTCCAGGTGGCCTCGGTGGCGGGGCTTGAACCCGCACCGCAGGCTGTGCACCTGATGGCCGAAGCCGAGCGCCTGGCCTATGCCGACCGCGCCCAATACCTGGCCGACAGCGACTATGTGCCGGTACCGGTCAAGTCGTTGCTCGACCCGGCCTACCTCGCCGAGCGCGCCAAGCGGGTCGGCGAGTACAGCATGAAGCACGCCCGTCCGGGCACTCCACACGGCGCCAATCTGGCACTGGCGCCAGACCGTTCGCCACTGCGGATTTCCACCTCGCACCTGTCTGCCGTGGACGACAGCGGCCAGGCCCTGGCCATGACCACGTCGGTGGAATCTGCCTTCGGTTCGCACCTGATGGTTGGCGGTTTTCTGCTGAACAACCACCTGACCGACTTTTCTTTCCTGCCAGCGGAAAACGGCAAACCGGTGGCCAATCGGGTGCAGCCGGGCAAGCGCCCGCTGTCGGCGATGGCGCCAACCCTGGTGTTTTCACGCGCCTCTGGCGAACTGGTCGCAAGCCTCGGCTCCCCCGGAGGCTCGCAGATCATCGGTTACGTGAACAAGGCGTTGATCGGCCTGCTGGACTGGCATCTCGATCCGCAACAGGCAGCCAACCTGCCCAATTTCGGCAGCCGCAATGCGGGCACCGAAGTGGAGGCTGGGCTGGTCAGCCCGGCGCTGATCCGCCAGCTGGCGGCCTGGGGCCACGAGGTCACACCGATGACCATGACCAGTGGCATGCAGATCATCCAGCGCACGCCCGCCGGATGGGCCGGTGGTGCCGACCCGCGACGCGAAGGGGTGGCGCTCGGCGATTAGCTATCTGCATTGCCGGGCCAGGGCTTGCATGTTAGAAGTCAGTCTTGCCATTCAGTCGTTGAATACCCACATGTCCATCAGCGTTAAATCGAATAGAGCCCTGTTCGACCTCGACTTGTTGCGCGCGGTCGTCGTGGTGGCCGATTGCGGCAGCTTCACCACGGCCGCCGCGCGCCTGCACTCGACCCAGTCGACCATCAGCCAGAAAGTGCGCCGCCTCGAAGACATGGTCGGCCACCGCCTGCTGGTGCGCGGCAACCGCGACGTGCTGCCGACCGATGCCGGGCAGACCTTGCTCGGTTATGCCCGGCACATGCTGGCACTTAACGACCAGATGCTCGAAGCCCTGGCCGGGGCCATGGTCGGGGTCACCGTGCGCCTCGGCGTGCCCGAGGATTTTGTCGGCGGGCGCACCACCAATGCACTGTCGGCGTTCAGCCGCTTGCACCCGCAGGTCAAGCTGGAAGTCACCAGCGGCCTGTGCCGTGACCTCAGCCAGGCCTATGACAACGGCGAGCTCGACCTGGTGCTGCTCAAGCAGCGGCGCAACAGCCGCGAGGGCGTGGCCTGCTGGCCTGAGCGCCTGCAGTGGATCGACAGTGCGCGGATGCCGGCCTTCGAGCTGGACCCGATCCCGCTGGTGACCTTCCCGCCGCGGGGGCTGTACCGCGAGGACATGATCAGTGCCATCGAAGGCATGGGCCGGCGCTGGCGCATCAGCTTCACCAGTTCCAGCCTGAGCGGTATCCAGGCGGCGGTGGCCGATGGCATGGGCATCAGCCTGCTGCCGCCCCGGGCAGCGACCGACGAGCACCGGGTGCTGGGGCCGGCGCAGGGGTTGCCGGAAGTGGACAGCTACGAGATCGTCATCGTGCACAAGCCGACGGCGGATGTGATGGTCAAGGATCTGGCCGGGGTGATGTCGCAGCTGCTGGCTGGCGGAGGTATCTGACGGCTTTATTTGTAGGAGCGGCCTTGCGTCGCGAAAGGGCTGCGCAGCAGCCCCAGGGTTTCCGTGTAAACGCAGAGATTGCTGGGGCTGCTGCGCAGCCCTTTAGCGACGCAAGGCCGCTCCTACAAGGCGGTGCGGGCTTGCGGTCAAGGCATGCCGAGCCACTCCGGCAAGGCCAGCGAAATGAACGGCACATAGGTCACCAGCACCAGGAACAGCAGCAGGATCGACAGCCACGGCAGCGCTGCGCGAATCGTCTGCCCCAGGGTCAGCCCGGTGACCGCCGAGGTGACGAAGAGGTTCAGCCCCACGGGCGGGTGCACCAGCCCAATCTCCATGTTCACCACCATCACGATCCCCAGGTGAATCGGGTCGATGCCCAGTTTCATGGCGATCGGGAAGAAGATCGGCGCCAGGATCAGGATGATCGCCGACGGCTCCATGAAGCTGCCGGCCACCAGCAGCACAATGTTGACCATGATCAGGAAACCGATTGGCGTCAGGCCCTCGGACATCACCCACTGGGTGATCTGCTGGGGGATCTGCTCGGTGGTCAGCACATGGGCGAAGAGCATGGCGTTGGCGATGATGAACAGCAGCATGATGGTCAGCCGGCCCGATTCCAGCAGCACTTTCGGGCAGTCACGCAGGCGCATGTCCTTGTAGACGAACAGCGCGATGAACGCCGAGTACACCGCTGCCACGGCGGCCGCTTCGGTAGGGGTGAACATACCGCTGTAGATGCCGCCGAGGATGATCACCAGCAGCAACAGGCCCCAGAACGCACGCCGGGCGGTGCCCAGCCATTCGGCGAAACTGGCCCGTGGTTGCGCCGGCAGTTTCTTGATGCGGGCAACGATGTAGATGGTGATCATCAGGAACACGCCAAGCAGGATCCCTGGCACCACGCCGGCCATGAACAGCTTGCCGACCGAGGTCTCGGTGGCCGCCGAGTACACCACCATGACGATCGACGGCGGGATCAGGATGCCCAGTGTGCCAGCGTTGCAGATGATCCCGGCGCCGAACTCGCGCGGGTAGCCGGAGCGCACCATGCCGGCCACGGCAATCGAGCCGACGGCCGCCACGGTGGCCGGCGACGAACCCGACAGCGCGGCGAACAGCATGCACGCCAGCACCGCGGCAATGGCCAGGCCACCCCGGATATGCCCGACGCAGGCATTGGCGAAATCGATCAGGCGCTGGGCCACGCCACCGGTGGTCATGAAGGCGCCCGACAGCAGGAAGAACGGAATGGCCAGGAAGGTGTAGCTGTCGGAGGTCTCGAACAGCTTGATCGCCAGCGAGCTGAGCGAGTCCTGGCTGAACATCAGGATCGACAGCGCCCCCGACAGGCCCAGCGAGATGGCGATCGGCACACCGAGGAACATGAACACGAACAGCAGCAGGAACAGGCAGATAACCGTCATCAGTGGTGCTCCTCACCGGGGTTGGCCAGCTTGCTGGCTTCGGCGGCCTCGTCGGCCAGGCCCAGGCCGTACTGGCGGTGGGTGAACAGGCGGTAGAGGATTTCCAGGTAGCGGATGATGACCAGGGCGAAGCCCAGCGGCACGATCAGCGCGATATGGCCGACCTTGATGCCGTAGCGGTCGAGGTCCTCGGCGCCGATGCCGGCCACCAGCACCGCGCTCACCCATTTGATGCTCGCCACCAGGAACAGCCCGGCGTAGGCCAGGCAGCAGGCGCAGGCGATCATTGCCAGCACCCGTTGCACCGGCTTGCGGGTGCGCCGCACCAGCACGTCGACGCCGAGGTGGCCGGCGGTGCGCACGCCGTAGGAAATGCCAAAGAAGATCAGCCAGCCGAACAGCGCCTTGGTCAAGGCGATGCTCCAGGTCATCTCCTGTGCGTAGGCCATGAGGTGGTCGCCGATGCCCAGCAGCAGGTCGCTGGCGAATGCCCAGTGGTCACTGAGCGTGTAGAACATCGTGTAGAGGTTGTTCAGTGACACGTAGATGAAAGTCACCAAGGTCATGGCCGCCAGGAGAAAGGCGATCATGCCTTCCTCGAAGTGCTCCCAGACACGCCTGAGCGATTGCATAAGGATTCTCCAGACAGAGAGAGGGCGGGCCACCCGCAGGAAGGGTGGCCGGGGCAGGGCGCAGGAGGGTCAGGACGACTTGTTGGCGTCCTCAGCGGCCTTGATCAGGTCGGCGCCGATCTGCTCGGAGAACTTCTCCCACACCGGGCGCATCGACTCGCGCCATTGCTGGCGTTGCTCGGCGGTGAGCGGGTCGATCTCGCTGGTCTTGGCGTCGATGATCTTCTGCCGGGAGGTCTGGTTGAGCGCTTCGGCCTGCTTGTTCACCTCGACGGTGACCTCATCCATGATCGTCTGCAGTTCGCCGCGCACGTCCTCAGGCAGGCCGTTCCAGAACGTGGCGTTGGTGATCACCATGTAGTCGATCAGCCCGTGGTTGGTCTCGGTGAAGAACGGCTGCACTTCGTTGACCTTCTGGCTTTCGTAGTTCGACCAGGTGTTCTCGGTGCCGTTGACGGTGCCGGTCTGCAGGCCCTGGTAGACCTCGGCGAAGCTCATCTTGCGCGGGTTGGCGCGGACCGCCTTGAACTGCTCCTCAAGCACGCTGGAGGCCTGCACGCGGAACTTCAGGCCGCGGGCATCCTTGGGCAGGATCACTTTCTTGTTCGCCGACAATTGCTTGAGGCCGTTGTGCCAGTAGGCCAGGCCGCGGATGCCCTTGTCTTCCATCGAAGTCAGCAGTGCCTTGCCCTGCGGGCCTTGCTGGAAGCGGTCGACGGCGGCCAGGTCGTCGAACAGGAACGGCAGGTCGAAGATCTGCACCTGCTTGTTGTAGTGCTCGAATTTGGCCAGCGAGGGCGCCAGCATCTGCACGTCGCCGAGCAGCAGGGCTTCCATTTCCTTGCCATCGCCGAACAGCGAGGAGTTGGGGTAGACCTCGACCTTGACCTTGTCCTTGAGTTGCGGGTCGGCGGCAACGAGCTTCTGGAACATCAGCGCACCCTGGCCCTTGGGCGTGCTGTCGGCCACCACGTGGGCGAACTTGATGATGATCGGGTCGGCGGCCTGGGCCAGGCCGGCCATGGACACTGCAGCGGCGCAGAACAGCGCCTGGGTCAGCTTCAACATCGGTGTCACCTCTGATTTATTTTTGTAGGAGGAGTGGGGGTAACGATGGACCAAGGGCGTGCGTGTGGAGAATCAGCATTTGTGTAAGGCGGCGTTCGGCTGCGGTGAACGCCGGCGAGTGCAGCCTATGCGATCGCTGTAGGAGCGGCCTTGCGTCGCGAAAGGGCTGCAAAGCGGCCCCGGCCATCTACCAGGTGAGCCAAAATCCTGGGGCTGCTCCGCAGCCCTTTCGCGACGCAAGGCCGCTCCTACAAAGTTCAGTGTTTGTGCTGAGCCAGCAACCGCTGCGCCCGCAACACCACCGGCGCATCGACCATCTGCCCATCCAGCTGGAAGGCCCCGGCGCCATTGGCCGCCTCGTTCGCCGCCAGCACCCGCCGCGCCCACGCCAGCTCTTCGGCACTGGGCGCCAGCGCCGCATGAATTACCGCCACCTGTTGCGGATGAATGCACAACGCCCCGCCATAGCCCATGTCATAGGCATGCCGCATGGCCCGCTGCAGCCCTCGGGCATCGGCGATGGCCGGGTACACCCCGTCCAGTGGCGGCGCCAGATCCGCCGCCCGCGAATGCAGCTGCACCGCCATGCGCGCCTGGTCGAGAAACTGCCGGGCCGCCTCGCTCTCGGTGTTCAAGCCCAGGTCCAGTGCCAGGTCGAGGCTGCCGAACGACAAGCGCTCGACGCCATCTGCCGTGGCGATCTGCGCCAGCGCCAACAAGCCCTTGGCACTTTCGATGATCGGCCACACCGGCTTGCCGCCCTGCCAGGCCACCGCCACGTGCGCGGCGTTCTCCGTCTTGGGCAGCAGCAGCCCGGCAACCCCCGGCTGCTGCGCGCTAAACGCCAGGTCCGCCGCGTGCTGCTGATGCTGCGGCGCATTCACCCGCACCCACACCGACGCCTGCGGTGAGGCCTGCAGAAACGCCGCCAGGTTGTCGCGGGCCTGCTGCTTCAGCGGCTCCTCGACCGCATCCTCGAAGTCGACGATGACCACATCGGCGCCCGCCGCCAGCGCTTTGGCGAAACGTTCTGGCCGGCTGCCGGGCACGAACAGTGCTGAGCGCACGGTGTTCATACCACGCCCCCCGACACCAGGCTGGCCTGCTGTTCGGCCGTGAAACCCAGCTCGTCGAGGATGCCGCGTGTGTGCTGCCCCAGCCCCGGCACAGCGTCCATGCGTGGCGCGAATGCCGTATTGCGCCCCGGCGGCAACAGCGCCGGCAGTTTGCCGGCCGGGCTGTCCACCTCGTGCCAGCTGTCGCGGGCCTGCAGCTGCGGATGCTGCCACACGCCGTGCATGTCGTTGACCCGGGCGTTGGCGATCTGGGCGTGTTCCAGGCGCGCCACCACTTCGTCGAGCGACAAGGCGGCAAACCGTTCGACGATGATCTGGCGCAGTACTTCGCGGTTTTCCGAGCGCTTGAAGTTGGCACTGAAGCGGTCATCGCTGGCCAGCGCCGGGTCCAGCAGCACCTTCTCGCAGAACAGCGCCCATTCCCGTTCATTCTGCAGGCCGAGCATGATCGTGCCGCCACCGCCGGTGGGGAATGGCCCGTAGGGATAGATGGTCGAGTGCGAGGCCCCGGCGCGTGGCGGTGGCGGTGCACCGTTGTAGGCGTAGTACATCGGGTAGCCCATCCACTCCACCAGGCTCTCCAGCATCGACACATCGATGCGGCTGCCCAGGCCGGTCTTGTCGCGCAACAGCAGCGCCGACAGCACACCGGTGTAGGCGTACATGCCGGCGGCGATGTCGGCGATCGAGCAACCGGCCTTGGCCATTTCCTCGTCGCCGGGGCCGCCAGTCACCGAGAGGAAGCCGCCCTCGCTCTGGATCAACAGGTCGTAGGCTTTCTTCTTCTCATACGGGCCACCTGCGCCGTAACCGGAGATGTCGCAGACGATCAGGCGCGGGAAGCGCTGGTGCAGGCTTTCGAATGACAGGCCCATGCGTGCGGCTGCGCCGGGTGCGAGGTTTTGCACGAGCACGTCGGCCTTGGCCAGCAGGGCGTCGAGGATACTGTCGGCAGCTTCCTGCTTGAGGTCGAGGGTGAGGCTTTCCTTGGAGCGGTTGGTCCACACGAAGTGCGAGGCCAGGCCATCGACGCGCTGGTCGTAGCCACGGGCGAAGTCGCCGCTGCCGGGGCGTTCGACCTTGATCACGCGGGCGCCCAGGTCGGCCAGCTGGCGGGTGCAGAAGGGCGCGGCGATGGCGTGTTCCAGGCTGACGACGGTGATGCCGTCCAGCGGGCGGGGTGCGGTTGGAGTCATGGGTTCACCTGTTCATCATCAGTGCAATGCGGCCAGCGAGCGCGCATCGCGCAGCTGCCAGACCTGCTCGATCAAGGCCTGGCCCTGGGCTGGGCTGCGGGCGCCGGAATAGGCAAGCAGGCGCTGGAACTTGGCTTCCAGCTCCGGGCGCGAGAGGGTGTTGCCGGGGTCGCCCTTGGGCTCGTCGATGGCGGCGCTGAAGTGGCGGCCATCGCTGCAGGTGACCTCGACCCGGCCCAGCCAGCGGGCCGGGTAGGCGGCGTCCACTTCAGGGTCCAGCTGCATCTCGACCTTGTCGCGCAAGGCTGCGACCCGTGGGTCGGTCAGCGCCAGGTCGCGGAATTCGATGAGTTGGGCGCTGCCATGTACGGCGATCAGGCCCAGCACGGTGCCCATGGAGAACTTGGCCTGGTGCACGGTGGTTGGCGTGGTGACTCGGCCAAGCACATCGATGGCACCCTGGTGCACGCGGGTGACCACCTTGGCGATCTGCTCGTGGCTCAGGCCTTCGCGCTGCATGAGATGCAGCAGCGCGTCGGCGGCGGGGTGGGTGTGGCGGCACGAGGCGTGGAACTTGAACGAGGTTTCCACCAACGCCCAGCGCGTGCCCAGGCGGTCACTCAGGCGCACCGGGTCGGCGTCGCTGGACATGCCGGCGGCCAGGCCCTGGTCACCTTCTAGGATATTGCGTGCACCGCTCAGGCCATCGGCCGTCAGGTAAGCGGCGAGCAGGCCATCGGCAGCGGCCTTGGCCGTGTGCAGCTGTTTGGAGTCGGCCGCGTCGCGCAGGAACTCCCAGAGCCCGGCGGCCTGGGTGCCGGCGCTACCAAGCAGGTTGATGAACTGCTCCTTGTCGAAGCCCAGCAGCTTGCCCACGCCGATGGCAGCAGCCAGGGTGCCGACGGTGGCGGTGGTGTGGAAGATGCGGTAATGCGAGCGACCCAGGAATTCACCGATGCGGATGCCCGCTTCGTAGCCGGCCACAGCGGCCAGCAGCAGCTCCTGGCCGGACTTGCCGAGGTCCTGGGCGGCCGCCAGCACGGCGGAGAACACCACCGTTGCCGGGTGCAGCACCGAGCTGTTGTGCAGGTCGTCTTGCTCCACCAGGTGCGAGGCGGCGCCGTTGACCAACGCGGCGAAATAGGGCGATGAAGTGCGCCCGCTGGTCAGCACGCGGGCGCTGCCTTGGGTGGGGCCCATGCGCTCGGCATAGCGCTCGAACAGCGGGATCGGGTGCGCTCCCTGGCTGGCCAGGGCCGAGCCTAGCCAGTCGAGGAACAGGTCTTCGGTGCGCGCCAGCACAGGGCCGGGGATCTGTGCGTAATGCAGGTCGGCGAGGAAGCCGGCCAGGGCTTGGGTATGCTGCATGCTCAGGCCCTCAGAAGCTGCGCGGCAGCTCGAGCAGGTGCTCGGCTACGTAGGACAGGATCAGGTTGGTGGAGATCGGCGCCACCTGGTACAGGCGGGTTTCGCGGAACTTGCGCTCGACGTCGTATTCGCAGGCAAAGCCGAACCCCCCGTGTGTCTGCAGGCAGGCGTTGGCCGCTTCCCACGAGGCCTTGGCTGCCAGGTACTTGGCCATGTTGGCGCTGGCCCCGGCGTTCTGCCCGCTGTCGTATTCGGCGCAGGCGCGCCAGCGCATCAGGTCGGCGGCCTCGATTTCGATGTGGGCCTCGGCGATGGGGAACTGCACGCCTTGGTTCTGCCCGATCGGGCGGCCGAACACCACGCGGTCACGGGCGTAGGCACTGGCTTTTTCGACGAACCAGCGGCCATCGCCGATGCACTCGGCGGCGATCAGCGTGCGTTCGGCATTGAGGCCGTCAAGGATGTAGCGGAAGCCTTTGCCTTCCTCGCCGATCAGGCTGCTGGCGGGCAGTTCGAGGTTGTCGAAGAACAGTTCGTTGGTCTCGTGGTTGACCATGTTGGCGATCGGCTGCACGGTCAGGCCGTTGCCGATGGCTTCACGCAGGTCGACCAGGAAGATCGACATGCCCTCGGATTTTTTCTTCACCTCAGCCAGCGGCGTGGTGCGCGCCAGCAGGATCATCAGGTCCGAGTGCTGGATGCGCGAGATCCACACCTTTTGGCCATTGATCACGTATTTGTCGCCCTGGCGCACGGCAGTGGTCTTGATCTTGGTGGTATCGGTGCCGGTGGTGGGCTCGGTCACGCCCATCGACTGCAGGCGCAATTCGCCGGTGGCGAGCTTGGGCAGGTAGTGACGCTTCTGTTCCTCGCTGCCATGGCGCAGCAGGGTGAACATGTTGTACATCTGCCCGTGCACGGTGCCGGAGTTGCCGCCGCAGGCGTTCACCTCTTCGAGTATCACCGACGCCTCTGCCAGGCCCAGGCCCGAGCCGCCGTAGGCTTCCGGGATCATCGCCGACAGCCAGCCGGCGTCGGTCATGGCTTTGACGAAGGCTTCCGGGAAGCCCTTTTCTTCATCGACCTTGCGCCAGTAGCTGGCGTCGAATTCGGCGCACAAGGCGCGCACGCCTTCGCGGATGGCATTGAGGTCATCGCTGTCGTACGTATGCATGCGGGTGTTCCCTGTCTGGTATCAGTCGAAAAGCACGTCGGCGCTTTGCGCCACGCCGTCGGCATTGCCGGCCCACAGCTGTGCCTGGCCTGGCGCGCTGATGCGCCCGGCCACCTCGAATGGCGTGGGCACGGTCAGCGGGCGCACGCCGCGGTAGGCGAAATGGCGCACCTGCTTGCCCGGGTTGGCGCGGATGAACGCGCGCAGGTTCAAGGTGGCGATCATCGGGCCGTGCACCACCAGGCCGGCGTAGCCTTCTGTGTCGGTGACGTAGGGGAAGTCGTAGTGGATGCGGTGGCCGTTGAAGGTCACGGCGGAGTAACGGAACAGCAGGGTCGGCGTCGGCGTTACCGCTTCGCGCCAGTCGGCCGGTGCATCGGCCGGGGCGCTGTCGAGCCTGGGCGGGTTGGGCTCGCGGTAGACGATGTCCTGCTCTTCACGCACGCATAATTCACCGTGCTGCGAGTAGTCGTGGCGCACCGTGACGAACAGCAAGGCGCCGGTGCGACCTTGCTTTTCCTCGATATGCAGGAGGGTCGACAGGCGATGGGCCTCGGCACCGACCTTGAGCGGGGCGATGAATTCGACCCGCCCGCCGGCCCACATGCGGTTGCGGTTGTCGGCCGGGGGCAGGAAGCCGCCGCGTGCCGGGTGGCCGTCAGCGCCCAGTTGCGCTTCGGCCAGCGGCTCCTGGAAGAAACACCACATCCACAACGGTGGCAGGGGTTGGCCGACGGCGGGTGCGGTGTCACCGAAGGTGGCGGCGATGCGCTTGATCAGGTTGCGGCTGAGCTCATCGACGGCCTCTTCCGTGCGGCCGATCCAGGCGCTGTAGTCGATGGGCGGGTGGGAAGCAGTCATAACCATGGGCCTCTGCATTTGTTGTTATGGGCCGATCATGCGAGGCGCCTGGCATTCTGTGAATTTGCATTTGTGTAAGGCAGCGTTCATGTATGCTGAACGCCATGTATTGGCCTGCACGGGCCACAACCGGAGCCTCACATGCATTTCGACCTGGCAGACCTGCGGCTTTTCATCCATATCGGCGAGTCGCCGAGCCTGACCCAGGGTGCGCGTCGGGCGTTCCTTTCGCCGGCAGCAGCCAGTGCGCGGGTCAAGGCGCTGGAAGCCCAGCTCGACACGCGTCTGCTTTACCGTGACAGCCGCGGCGTGGAGCTGACCCCGGCGGGGCACAAGCTGCTGATGCATGCCCGGCTGATCATGCGCCAGGTCGACTACCTCAAAGCCGAGTTCACCCAGTTCGGCACCGACCTGGCCGGGCATATCCGCATCTTCGCCAACACCACTGCCGTCACCGAGTTCCTGCCCGAAGTGCTAGCCGGCTTCATGGCCAAGCGCCCTGGGGTGACTGTCGACCTGCAGGAGCGCCTGTCGCGGGACATCGTGCGTGGTGTGCTCGATGGCAGCAGCGACATGGGCATCATCGCAGGGCCCGTGGAGGCCAGCGGCCTGCAGGTGATGCACTTCAGCACCGACCGCCTGGTGCTGATCGTGCCGGCGGGCCATGAGCTGGCAGGCCGCAAGACGGTGTCGTTGAAGCAGACCCTGGACTTCCAGCATATCGGTTTGCACGACGGCAGCACCTTGTTGAGCTTCCTGCGTGACCATGTGGAACGCATGGGCCTGAACCTGTCGCTGCGCATTCAGCTGTCGAGCTTCGAGGCGATCTGCCGGCTGGTGGAGGCGGGGGTGGGCATTGGCATCATCCCCGAGTCGGCTGCGCTGCGGCACAGCCAGACCATGGAACTGGTCACCATCAGCCTGGATGAGCCATGGGCGGTGCGCGAGCGGAGCATCCTGGTGCGTGAACTGGAGGCGTTGCCGGGGACGGTGCGGGCGTTGATTGCGACGTTGATGCCTGGAGCTTGATACTGACAGGGCGAGTTTCGCTGAAAGCAGTACTTACATTTTCACAGATGAGCGTAGCGAATCAGGGTGCTACTGTTCGGTGCAACTATTGCACTCTATACTCTTCCTATGCCTACGATCCATCGGCTGTCTGACTGTTCGATTTGCATGTACGCGAATGATCATGCGCCACCTCATTTTCATGTAAGGTTCAATGATGGTCGCCAGGCACTGATAGCGATTGAGGATCTGTCACTGCTGACGGGCTTTGGCGGCTCGGCGGTTTCAAGGCGGGAGCTGTGTGAAGCGATTGAATGGGCCTCGCAGAACAGACCTCAACTGCTTGCCAAATGGAAGGAGTTGAATCAATGACCAACAGGCATTTCCAGCTGAAAGACATTGCGGTTTTCGCCCCCAGTTCCTTGCTGTTGACTTTCGCGGACGGTGAACAGCTTCCGGTGAAACTGGACGAAATCATCGCCAGGCATCCGACCTTGCACAGACTCTCGAATCCCGCCGTTTTTGCAACCGCAGCAATAGGGGAGTGGAAGGACACTGTCATCTGGGCCAACGACGACAATCTGGAACTGGCTGCCGACAACCTCCGTGCGCGGGCTGTGGAACAGGCTGGCGAGTGCTCGCACGAGCATCTCTGGAACTGGATGGCAAAACACGGGATGACGTTGGACCGAGCAGCGCAAGAGCTGGGCTTGAGTCGTCGAATGCTGGCCTACTACCGAAGTGGAGAGAAGCCCATTCCAAGGACGGTAGCGCTTGCGATGAAGGGTTGGGATGCGTTGTATGCGGGAAAGGCCAAGTCCAGAAAAGGCAGCGAACGCGTGACTATCCATCGTCACGCGGAGAAAGTATCTCCCGTCAAAACTGCTTCATCATGAAAGCCCCAGGGTAGGCGCGGCGTCCTTGCACCATAGGCGTGCGCCCTGCGGGCCGGCGCAAGCGTGCAAGGGAGTGCCTGCTGGAAGGCGAATCCAGCTCAAAGGTTGCAGGCTGAACTGCGCACCGTCCAGGCTGCCTTGCAAAAGCAGGCATTCAAGGCCGCGCGGGTTGTCCAGGTGAACAGCGGCGCCGGGTTGCAGGTGCTTGATACACACCTGTTCGTAGGCGTTCGAAAACAGCACCTGGTCGCCCTGCGCCGATACCGTTGCGACCAGCTGCTGGTCATCGTCGGGGTGAAACTGCTGCAGGCGGACGAAGATCGTGCAACCCTCGCTGGACTTCGGCGCGTGCGCGCTGCCTGGCGGGTTGCGCACATAACTGCCAGCCGGGTAGCGACCGCGCTCATCCTCGAAGACGCCTTCCAGTACCACAAATTCTTCGCCGCCAGGGTGCGGGTGGGCGCTGAAATGGCTGCCGGGGGCATAACGCACCAGGCTGGTGGCGCGGGCCTTTTCGCCACCGATGCGAAACAGCGGGCGGCGCTCGACGTCAGGCAGCGGGCTGGCCAGCCAGGGCAGGTCGGCACCGTGCATGATGGCGGGCAGGGTCAGGTCGGCGTTCAGGCGGTCCGGGAGCATGGCGGTTTTCCTGGAGTTGCAGGGTTGGCTGTAGCGGCCCGCCCATGATCAGCTGTTGTTAAAGAACGATAAAGGCTCTACAACGACGGACAAACAAGAATTTCCACCTCAGCGGTGTCAACACCCTGAGTGCCCGCACTACAACCATCGCCGGCCACGGTAAACGATCCTGGCACTGGCCCGCCCTGTTCAGCCTTGTGGCCTTCGCTGCCAATTCGATCTTCTGCCGCCTGGCCTTGCGCGATGGGGCAATCGATGCCGAGTCGTTCACTGTGCTGCGCCTGGCCAGCGGGGCGGCGTTTCTGTTCCGGCGCAGGCTATGCGATGTGGTACGGGGTGGTGAAACAGGTCGGTGCCCAACAGGCGGCGACGATGCAGCTCAGTGTGCCGGTCATCGCCGCGCTGGGTGGTGTGCTGCTGATCGGCGAAGCGATGTCGCTGCGCCTGCTGCTCGCCTCGCTGGTGGTGCTGGGTGGCGTGGCGCTGGCGCTGCTGCCGGCCAGGCCACGTTAGAAGAAGCTGCGCTGGGCCTTGAGGGTAACCATGCTTTCGCAATAGGTGTTGATGCCGGCATAGGCGTCGCAGCCGCTGCCGCTGAGGTCGGAGTTGCTGTAGATCAGGTTGAGGTCGATGCCCAGCCACGGCCGTGACAGCTCCAGCGACCAGTCGGAAAACCCGCTGATCTGGCTACCGTCGCCGATGGTGAAGGGGGTGCCCAGGCGGTGGTGGGCGAGCTTGACGGTCAGGTCGACATTGAACAGCGGCAGCTGGCCAAAGTCGGCGAACAGCGTGCCGGTGCGGTTGCCCGGGTTGTCGCGCCAGGCGCCGCCGAAGCGGCTGCCGAGCACCGAAATGCCGCCGTACAGGGCGTAGCTGTCGGGGCCGGCGATGTTCGGTTGGCTGTAGTGGATCAGCCCCACTTCATAGCCCAGGGTGCTGTCGAAGTGATGCTTGTAGCCGGTATAGCTGTCCAGGCGCAGGGTGGAATCGGGCGTGACGCCCACGCTGGGTGCGTACTGGCCGAGGTACCAGCCGCTGGGGTGGCTGAGGTCCAGGCCGCCGTGGAAGGCGCCCACCGCGCTCGGCGAGATCAACCCTTGGGCCATGCTGCGCGAGGGTGTGGTGCCGAGCTTGAAGTCGAAATCGCCCAGTTGGCGCTGGATCTGTTGCGCGTGCAGTGCCGGGCTTGAGAGGAGTGCCGCGGTCAGCAACAGAAAGGGCCTGATCATGGTCACCGTCCTGGAAGGCTTGCTCTTGAGCGGCCAAGCATACCTTTGCCGAGTGCACCTCGGCCAGCCGCCCGTACCTGTGCGTGGCAGGCGCGGACGGACGGCCGGGGTGCAAACCCTCAACCCAGCTCGCGTTCGAGCTGCTCGCGATCCAGTGCGCCGTCCCAGCGGGCGACGAACAATGTGGCGACGCCATTGCCAATCACGTTGATCAGCGCACCGCCTTCGGAGATGAAGCGATAGATGCCCAGCACCAGGACCAGCCCGGCGGCGGGGATGACATCCAGCGAGCCGAGCGTGGCTGCCAGGGTGATGAAGGCGCCGCCGGTGACGCTGGCTGCGCCCTTGGAGGTCAGCAGCAGGATCAGCAGCAAGGTCACCTGGTGGTAGAGCGACACATCGATATCCAGTGCCTGGGCAATGAAGATCGCCAGCACGGTCATGTTGATGCAGCTGCCGTCGAGGTTGAAGCAGTAGCCGGACGGCACCACCAGGCCCACCGTGGATTTCTCGCAGCCGAGTTTTTCCAGCTTGCCCATCAGTCGCGGCAGCGCTGACTCGGAAGATGAGGTGCCGAGTACCAGTACCAGCTCTTCGCGGATGTACTTGAGGAACTTCCAGAGGCTGAAGCCGGCCAGGCGGGCAACCAGGTTCAGCACCACGAAGACGAAAACCAGCCCGGTCAGGTAGTAGCACAGCAGCAGATGCCCATAAGCACTTAGCGACTGCACGCCGTACTTGCCAACGGTGAACGCCATGCCGCCGAACGCCCCCAGCGGCGCCACGTACATGACGATCTTGAGCATGCGGAAGAACGCCTTGGCCACCAGGTCGAGGGTGTCGAGCAAGGGTTTGCCGACATCGCCGAGCAGTTGCAGGCCGAAAGCGAACAGCACGGAGATGAATAGCACCTGAAGGATGTCGCCTTCGCTGAAGGCGCCGAACACCGTGCTCGGCACGATGTGGGTCAGGAAGCCGACCACGCTCTGGTCGTGGGCCGCCTTGCTGTAGCCGGCGATGGCGCTGGCGTCGAGGGTGGCCGGGTCGATGTGCATACCCACGCCCGGCTTGAGCAGGTTGACGCCGATCAGGCCGATGACCAGGGCGATGGTGGTCAGCACCTCGAAGTACACCAGCGCCTTGAAGCCGATGCGGCCGATGCGCTTGAGGCTCTGCATGCCGGCGATGCCACTGACCACCGTGCAGAAGATGATCGGTGCGATGAGCATCTTGATCAGTTTGATGAAGGTATCGCCCAGTGGCTTCATCTGCTCGCCCAGCCCAGGGCTGAAATGGCCGAGCAGAATACCCAGGGCGATGGCGGCCAGCACTTGCACGTACAGGTGCTGGTACAACGGTTTGCGGCGGATGGCCGGCAGGTCGTTTGTCGAGCTGATTGTTGTTGTCATGGTGCTCTGCCTTGTACTTGTTGATTTGCGCACGGTCTTGTAGGCGCGGCCTTGTGTCGCAAAAGGGGGGCGCAGCGCCTCCGGGATTTCAGCTTCACCGCGACCATTGGCGGGGCCGCTGCGCGACCCTTTAGCGACACAAGGCCGCGCCTGCAAAGGGCGCGCTCGCTAGGAAACCAGGTTGATCGGCTGCCCCTTGGCGAACGCTTCGATATTGGCCAGCAGCACCTGCTTCAGGCGCGCCACGCTGCTCTGGCTGGCCCAGGCCACATGCGGGGTGAGCAGCAGGTTGGGCAGCCCGGCCTGCAGCAGCGGGTGATCGGCACGCGGCGGCTCGCCGTCCAGCACATCCAGCGCGGCACCGCCCAGGTGGCCATCGAGCAAGGCGGCGAGCAGGGCGTGTTCATCCACCAGCGGCCCGCGGGCGGTATTGATCAGCAAGGCGCCGGGCTTCATCCGGGCCAGCTGCGCAGCGCCGATCAGTTGGCGGGTGCGCGGCGTCAGCGGGCAGTGCAGGGTGATGGCGTCGGCCTGTTGCAGCAGGTCGTCGAAGGCCACATAGCCTTCGCGCACAGTGCTGGCGCCCTGGTGCTCGGCGAACAGCACGTTCATCCCCAGTGCCTTGGCCAGGCGTGCGACGCGGCTGCCGATGTCACCGCGGCCGACGATGCCCAGGGTCATGCCCTGGATATCGTTGATCGGCGCCTGGTGGACGCAGAAGTGGCTGGAGGTTGGCCAGGCGCTCACCGCCGCCTGGCGGTAGGCGAACAGGTGCCGGCGCAGGGCGAACAGCGAGGCGATCACCGACTCGGCCACGCTCACGGCCGAATACGCCGGCACGTTGCACACGCTGATGCCCAGGTCACGGCAGGCCGCCAGGTCGATGCAGTCGTAGCCGGTCGCGGCCACACAGATCAGCTTCAGCGCCGGCAGGCGCTCCAGCTGGCTGCGCTGCAGGCTGACCTTGTTGGTGATCGCCACCTGGGCGTCGGCCAGGGCGTCGAGCACTTCTGCGCTCGTGGTGCTGGGGCGTACTTCATAGCGGCTGGCCTGGGCCGGGCGATTCAAGGGCGCAGGCAGGCTCGCACCGTCGAGAAAAACGATGTTCATGGGGGACCTCTGCAGGGCTGTCAGGCGGGAAGGCGTTCGGCGATCTCGATCAGGTTCAGGTCCGGGTCGCGCACATACACCGAGCGGATCGGGCCGGTAGCGCCAGTGCGCTGCACCGGGCCTTCGACGATCGGCCATTGCGCCTCGTGCAACCGGGCGATCACGGCTTGCAGGGGGATGCTGGCGATGAAGCACAGGTCCAGCGCGCCCGGCACCGGCAGATGGGCCTTGGGCTCGAACTCATGGCCGCGCACATGCACGTTGATCTTCTGCTGGCCGAAGCGAAACGCCAGGCGGCCGGCGCCGAAGGTTTCCCGTTGCATGCCCAGCACGCGGGTATAGAAGTCGCAGCAGGCGTCGACGTCGCAGGTGGTCAGTACCAGGTGGTCCAGGTGGTTGATCATTGGGTGGCCTCCGTGAGGGTCGAGACGACTTGCCTGCTCAGGGTCTGCACGTGTTGCGGGATCGGGTGCAAATCCAGGCGCTTGCCGGCCTTGAGCACCTGGCTCGGCGTGGCGTGGCCGACCAAGCCGGGCAGGCGCGCCGACGCGGCCAGCACTTGGTCCAGGTCTACCGCGGTGTCATAGCCCATCAGGGTCAGCATGTGCAACAGGTCTTCGGTGCAGACGTTGCCGCTGGCCCCGGGCGCATACGGGCAACCGCCAAGGCCGCCGAGCGAGGCGTCGAAGCGGTCGACCCCGGCTTGCAGTGCCGCCAGGGTATTGGCCAGAGCCATGCCGCGGGTGTCGTGGAAGTGCAGGGTGACCTGCAACTGTGGAAAGCGCGCCAGCACGCGCGCACTCAACTGCTGCACCTGTGACGGGAAGGCCATGCCCGTGGTGTCGCACAGGGTCACCCCGCGTACGCCCAGTTGTGCGAAACGGTCAATCCAGCCGAGCACTTCGTCTTCCTTGACGTCACCTTGCATCGGGCAGCCGAACACCGTGGACAGCGAGACATTCACCGCAACGCGGCTGTTGCCGATCACCTCGATCACTTCGCGCAGCTGGGCGAACGACTGCTCGCGGGTCATGCGCAGGTTGGAGCGGTTGTGCGGTTCGCTGACCGACATCACCAGGTTGGCCTCGTCGATGCCACAGCCCAGGGCGCGTTCGGCGCCACGCACATTGGGCACCAGCACGGTGTATTCGACACCGGGGTGGCGGCGGATGCCGTGCATCACCGCTTCGGCATCGCGCAGCGCCGGGATCGCCTTGGGCGAGGTGAACGAGGTGACCTCGATCTTGGCGAAGCCGCAGCGGCTCAGGGCATCGACCATGGCGATCTTGTCGGCGGTGTCGATGAACGTGGCTTCGTTCTGGAAGCCGTCGCGGGTGGCGACTTCCTGCAGGTACAGGCGTTTCATGCGCTGTGCTCCTTGTTAGATGATGCCGCGGCTGCGCCACAGCTCACGGGTGGTGGCGTCGATACCCTGGGCTTCGAGTACGCGGTCGGTGTGCTCACCGAGTTTCGGTGCCGGGCTGCGGACCTGGCCAGGCGTGGCCAGCAACTTGGGTACGATGCCGGGCAGGGTCACCGGCGTGCCGTCGTCGAGCCGGGCCTCGAGCAACATGTCGCGGGCCTGGTAGTGCGGGTCGTTGGCGATGTCCTGGGCGTCGTAGATCTTGCCGGCGGGGATGCGCGCATCGTTCAGCGCCGCCAGCACGTCATCGAGCGGGCGCTCGGCCGTCCATGCCGAGATGGCTGCGTCGATGCGCGCCACGTGCAGCACGCGGCCGTCGTTGTGCGCGAGCGCCGGGTCATTGGCCAGGTCTAGGCGGTCGATCTTTTCCATCAGGCGGCGGTAGATGCTGTCGCCGTTGCCGGCGATCAGCGCGTACTTGCCATCCTGGCAGCGGTAGGCGTTGGTCGGTGCGATGCCCGGCAGGCTGCTGCCGGCCGGCTGGCGCACAGTCTGGAACACCGAGAATTCGGGCAGCAGGCTTTCCATCATGTTGAACACCGACTCGTACAGCGCTACATCCACCTGCTGGCCCTGGCCGCCGTGCTGCTCGCGGTGGCGCAGGGCCAGGAGCACGCCGATCACGCCGTGCAAGGCCGACAGCGAGTCACCGATGGACACGCCGACCCGCACCGGAGTGCGCCCTGGCTCCCCGGACAGGTGGCGCAGGCCGCCCATGGCTTCGCCAATCACACCAAAACCTGGGCGGTCGCGGTAGGGGCCGGTCTGACCGTAACCGGACACCCGCAACATCACCAGCTTCGGGTGGAGGGCGTGCAGTTCGTCCCAGCCCAGGCCCCAGTTCTCCAGGGTGCCGGGGCGGAAGTTTTCGATGAGTACGTCGGCCTCTGCAATCAATTGCCTGGCCACCTCGCGCGCTTCGGGCTGGCGCAGGTCGAGGGTCACCGATTGCTTGTTGCGCGACTGTACGGCCCACCACACCGACGTGCCGCCGTGCAGCAGGCGCCATTTGCGCAGGGGGTCGCCCGTGGCGGGCGGTTCGATCTTGATCACTTCGGCGCCGAACTCGGCGAGCATCTTCGCAGCGAATGGCCCGGCGATCAGCTGGCCCATCTCGACTACCTTGATACCTTGCAACGGCAGGGTCATGGCGTTGTCCGCTCTTGTGGTTGGTATGTGCCGATAGTCCTCGTCTGGCGGGCCGATGAAAATTGGCGAATTCTCCAGTACCCTTTCGCAAATCGAAAGGCTGGGGGTGCGCCATGAACCTGTTGCATGTGGACTTGCTGTCGTTGCGCCTGCTGTTGCTGGTGGTTGATACGCGCAACCTGACCCAGGCGGCGCGGCTGGCCAATATGTCGCTGTCGGCCGCCAGCAAGCGCCTGGCCGAGCTTGAACGCCAGACCGAATGCGCGCTGCTCGAACGCTTGCCTCGCGGCGTCGAGCTCACGGCGGCGGGGCGCGGCATTGCCGAACATGCCCGGCACATCCTCGATGGGGTCAACCGCATGGCCTGCGATGCCAACGACTTTGCCGCAGGTGTGCGCGGCCATGTGCGGCTCACGGCCAATACCTCGGCCGTGATCCAGTTCCTGCCGCAGGACCTGGCCCATTACCTGGCCAGCAACCCCCACGTGCGCATCGGCATGGACGAAGCCCTCAGTGATGACATCGTGCAAGCGCTGCTGCATGGCACGGCGGATATCGGCATCTTCGCCGACAACGTGGCCGCAGAGGGTATTCACAAGCGCTGTTACCGCCGCGACCAGTTGGTGCTGCTGGTGCCGAGCGGGCATGCCCTGGCCGGCCATCGGCGGATTCGCCTGGCCCAGGCGCTGGATTACGAGTTCGTGGCATTGAACCAGGGCAGTTCACTGCTGCGCCGGGTCAGCGAGGCGGCGCTGGCCGATGGCAAGCTGCTCAAGGTGCGGATTCAGGTCAGTAGTTTCGATGGTATCTGCCGGATGATCGAGGCGGGGCTGGGGATAGGCGTGCTGCCACTGGCGTCGGTGCGAGCGGAGCTGCTTGGGCAGCAATTGCAGGCCATCGTGCTGGAGGACCCGTGGGCGTTACGTACGCTGTATGTCGGGGTGGCCGAACAGGCGAGCCTTTCGCCTGAGGCAACCCGGCTGTTCGAATACCTGGGCTCGCTCGACGGGGGCGATCAGCCTTTGATGGCGGTTTGAGCTTCGCCGGTTTCGGTGACTACCTGCTGGCTGGAGGAGCGTTCGATAACACGTTTACGCAGTTCGTATTCGTCCAGCGACAGGCTTTGGCGCTGGATCGACTCGAGTTGCAACTGGCGGGTTTCCTCGGCGGTGTAGGGGCGCAGTTCGGGGTGGCTGGCGCAACCGGTGAGCACGGCGATGGTGGTGGCGGTGAGGGCAGCGAGCAGCAGGCGGGCCGTGGTGTTCATCGGTGGAAACTCCAGGATTCGGGTGATGGGAATCGATGGAGCTAGGTTATTGATTGCTGGCGGCTGGTAGAAATTGGTGTTGTCGATAGTGACTATTGAGGCTTCTACACGTTTCCAGTCCGTGACCACTCGGCGGATAGATGGGAAGTGAGTTTCAGCGGCCACTTGAACAATGAAGGGTTAGTTGAGCACCTTCATAGTTGCGCTACGCTGGAAAAACATTGCCGTGGCGTATTACCTGCCCGCATGAGCGCAAGCCTGCGCACCATGCTCGTCTGAAACATGGCATCCGTCAGTTCAGGCCCACCCCGAGGGGCAGTGTATGAGTGGACGTTTGCTGGAACCCGTCGATCGCATTACCGAAGTGATGTTCGGCCTGTTGATGGCCACGACCTTCACCGGTTCGCTCAGTGTGGCCACGGCCGGCCGGGAAGATGCCCGCCTGATGCTGATCGCGGCCTTTGGCTGCAACCTGGCCTGGGGCCTGGCCGATGCGGTGATCTACCTGCTGCGCACCTGGACCGAACGGACCCGCAGCCGCACCTTGCTGGCCCGGCTGCTCGCCGACGAGAACGGGCGCGAGGGGCGCCAGCTGATTGCCGATGCGCTGCCGGCGCGCATTGGCGAGGTGGTGGATGAACACGGCCTGGAACTGCTCAGGGTCCACCTGATGCGCAACGGCCGGCACCCGATGCCCGCGCGCCTTGGCCTGCAGGACTTCAAGGCGGCACTGGCGACCTTCTTGCTGGTGGTGCTGGCGACTTTCCCGTTGGTCATCCCGTTCCTGTTGACCGCACACACCGGCACCGCCATTCGGGTCTCCAACTTTGTCGCCCTGGCCATGCTGTTCCTCGCCGGCTGGCTGTTGGCGCGCTATTCCGGTGGCCGTGGGGTGCTGACTGGCGTGGTCATGACGCTGGTCGGGGTCGCGCTGATTCTGGCCATCATCGCCCTGGGTGGTTGATGCAGGGTCAGTACTTGATGTCTCTGGCACGCTCGCGCCCTTGCTGTTTGGTATGGCGTTTGTCCTGGCGGCAACCGGCATTGCTCTTCTGGTCGGCGTGGCGGCAGTCCTGTTTGGTCTGGCGTGCACCCTGACGGGTTTCCTGGCGCACCTCCCGTGCTGCCTGGCGCCGTTCGGCGCGGTCGGTGACCGCTGCCCAGCCCTGTAACGTGGTGGCACACAACAGCACGGCCACGCAAAAACGACAAGCGCTTGAAGTTGCCATTACCAAGCCTCCTGCTGGGTTGGTTCATTGCCGAAAAATGCTCGGGGGTAATTAAGTAGAGCTCCGTTTCGCTTGGCGATCCAGATTTAAAGGGAGTAAGCCTGTTTGCCATTAGTGCGTTGTAATCCAATGTCCGAGCGTGGTTGAAAAGGGTGCCTTTGCTACCCTTATCGCACGGCAGCGACTGGCCGGTTGTGCAACTCACTCTTTCACGCGGTATGGCCAGATGAGGAACTGCGATGCGCATGCCATTGTTATGCGTCTTGTCGGTGGTGTTGTGCCTTGACGCTGCAGCCAGCATGGCGCTGGCCGAGGACCTGCCAGCACCCGACCCGGCGCCTGCCGAAGCCAGGCAGGCAGTGTTCAACCAGGAACAACTCGACCAGATGCTCGCGCCAATCGCCTTGTATCCCGACCCGCTGCTGGCCCAGGTGCTGATGGCGTCGACCTACCCAGGTGAGGTGACTGAGGCGGTGGCCTGGTCAAAGGCCAATCCCAAGGCCCAGGGCGATGATGCGGTCAAACAGGTGGCCAAGCAGACCTGGGACCCGAGCGTGCAGTCGTTGGTGGCGTTCCCGCAGGTGCTGGTGGTGCTCGGTCAGGACCCGGTCTGGGTCCAGCGGCTGGGCGACGCCTTCCTGGCGCAACCCGATGATGTGATGGCCAGTGTTCAGCGCCTGCGCCACCAGGCACAGACGGCTGGCAACCTGACCAGCAACCAGTACCAGAACGTCACGGTGCAGGCTGCGCCAGCAGCGGCGCCAGCCCCGGCCCCGGCCAGCTCGGGCGGGGCGCAGAGCGCGCCAGCCAGCAGTTCGTCGACCAGCACCATCATCATCCAGCCGGCCGACCCGCAGGTGGTGTACGTGCCCACCTACAACCCGACCACCACCTATGGCACCTGGGCCTATCCTGCCTCGCCGCCGGTGTACTACCCGCCGTCGCCGATGTACTACGCGGGCACCGCGCTGATGGCCGGGCTGGCGTTCGGCGCCGGCGTGGCGATCATCGATTCGGTGTGGGGTGATTGCGACTGGAACAACGGCGATGTCGATATCGACGTCAACCGCTACAACAACATCAACCGAAACAATCGCATCACCAACAACCAGAACAAGTGGCAGCACAACCCCGCGCACCGTGATGGCGTGCCCTACCGCGACAACCGCAGCCGCCAGCAATTCGGCCGCCAGCTTGACGGGGCCAACCAGCGCGCGGCGTTCCGCGGCGACGATGCCCAGCGTGCCCAGGCCCGCGATCGCGCCCGCAGCTCGATGGACCGCGCAGGCATCGAGCGCCCGGCTACCAGCAACCGCGAAGCGCGTGACAGTGCACGTCAGGCCCGCGCAGAAGGTGGCGTGGGCAACCGCATGCAAGGCGCCAACAACAACGCACGCCCTGCCGACCGCCGTGCAGAGCCACGCACGACGCGTGACAACACCCGCGATCACCAGCAGGCGCGCAACCAGATCAACCAGCGGCGCCAGGGTGAGGGCCAGGCCCGTCAGGCCGTACAGAACCGTACCGGCAACACGGCAGGCCGGGCGCGCAACAATGCCTTCGACGGTGTGCGCTCGCCGTCGCGAACCACGGCGCAGGCCAACCGCGGCCGTACCAGTCAGTCGTTCGCCCAGCGGCCCGGCGCCTCGCGGGCGGCCGGGCATCAGATTTCCCGCCCCAGTGCGCCGGCGCGTCGCGGTGGTGGAGGTGGCCGTCGATGAACAACAAGACAACCATTGCGGCGTTGCTGATGGGCCTGGGCATGGCCTTGACCAACCTGGCCGCCGCGCAGGAAGCATTCCCGACGCCGGAGCAGGCGGTCGAGTCGTTCGTCCAGGCGCTGGGTGTCGAGCACGCCGACGAAGCGCGCCTGGCGCAGTTGCTCGGTGACGACTGGCGCACCTACATTCCACGCGAAGGCGTGCAGCGCAGTGACGTCGATGCCTTCCTCGAGCAGTACAAGGCCGGGCATCAGATCGACAAGCAGGGCGACAGCAAGGCCATCCTGGCCGTGGGCCCCGAACACTGGACCTTGCCAATACCGCTGACCAAGGCCGCCAACGGCTGGCGCTTCGACCTCAAGGCCGGCAGCGCCGAAATCCGCGCCCGACGCATCGGCCGTAACGAGCTGGCCGCCCTGCAGTCGGTGCTCGCCTATCACGACGCGCAGATGGACTACGCCTCGCAGGACCGCAACGGCAACGGCGCGCTGGAATATGCCCAGCAGATCTTCAGCACCCCCGGCAAGCACGACGGCCTGTTCTGGGAGGACGAAGAGGGCGGTGAGATCAGCCCGCTGGGGCCGCTGTTCGGCAAGGACGTGGTGGGGGATGCCTGGTACGGCTACCACTTCCGCATCCTGGATGCCCAGGGCCCGTCAGCACCGGGCGGCGCCTACAGTTACCTGATCGGCAACCAGATGAGCCGCGGTTTCGCCCTGGTCGCCTGGCCGGCGAAGTATGACGATACCGGGGTGATGAGCTTCATGATCAGCCACGACGGGCAGGTGTTCGAGAAAGACCTGGGGCCGCAGGGCGACAAGATTGCCAAAGCCATGAAGCGCTTCGACCCGGACGACAGCTGGAAGGAGGTAGACGTCAACGCCAGCGAATGAGGGGCGGGGCAGCCCACCCGCAGCGCCGGATTGGGTTGAAACTACCCAGTGCTGTTCCGCTTTGGTGCGCGCCTGCATCAAAACAGGTCTTGAAGCACAGGTTTACATCGTTTGATGGGTCTATTGGTGTGCAGACTGAACAGGAATGGTTGTGCCGATTGCCCGCAAATTTACCGGTTACAGCGATTGGCAAAAGCGGCCCGCATATTGCTCCCTGCTGTCGCAACGACAACCCGGAGCACCGTGCCATGAGCTCACCGACCGAATTCCCGCTATGCGAAGCCCCAGTGTCATCACGCAAGGGGCTGCTGCCCATCGCGATGGTGCTGTTCAGCTTTACCTTCTTCACCGGCACCATGTTTGCCGGCGGCAAGCTGGGCATGGCCTTCAACTTCGTCGACATGTTGTGGGTGGCGGCCATCGGCAATACGCTGCTGGCGCTGTATGCCGCGGCCTTGGCCTTCATCGCCTCGCGCAGCGGGTTGAATACCGTGTTGATGGGGCGCTTCTGTTTCGGCGAGGCGGGCAGCCGGCTTTCCGACTTCATCCTGGGTTTCGCCGAGCTGGGCTGGTACGCCTGGGGTACCGCGACCGTGGCGATCGTGCTGGTCAAGCTGCTGGGCCTGGCGGGTGGCTTTACGGTGCCGCTCATGGTGCTGTTCGGCCTGGGCTTCAGCATCACCGCGATCATCGGTTTCAAGGGGCTGGATCTGCTGTCGCGGGTGTCGGTGCCGCTGATGTTCGCGCTGCTGCTGGTATCGATGTACATCGCCACTGGCGATGCCGGTGGCTTTGCCGGCCTGGCAGCGGTGGTTCCGCATGAAACCATGACCTTCTCGGCAGCGGTGACCATGGTCTTCGGCACCTTCGCCAGCGGCGCCACCCAGGCGACCAACTGGACCCGGCTGTCGCGCAGCGGGCGGGTGGCGGTAGTGGCCAGCGTCGTCGCTTTCTTGCTAGGCAACGGCCTGATGGTGGTGGCCGGGGCCTGGTGCGCGATGGTCTATCAGCAGGCCGACATCGTTGAAGTGATGATGCTGCAAGGGCTGTCGTTTGCGGCGGTGGTGATGCTCTGCCTGAACCTCTGGACCATCCAGGGGCCGACCATCTACAACGTGTCGGCAGCCGCCTGCCACTTGCTGCGCAGCGAACGTCGTCGCACCGCCACGCTGGTCGCGGCAGCGGTGGGCATCGTGCTGGCGATCGGCGGCATGTATGAAATGCTGATTCCGTTCCTGGTGCTGCTGGGCTCGATCATTCCGCCGGTGGGCGGGGTGATCATGGCCGATTTCTGGTACCGCCACCGTGGCAAGTACCCGGCGCTGGCATCGGTGCAGCTGCCGCGCTACAACTTCATGGGGCTTGGGGCCTACGCGTTGGGTGCAGTACTGGCCTACGCCTCGCCGTGGGTCGCGCCGCTGGTAGGCATTGGCGCCTCGGCCCTGTGCTACATCATCATGCTTGAGCTGCGTGGCCGGGGCCGGGCCTTGGGCCAGGCGGGCACCGAGCCGTGAGCCTGGCGCTGGAGGAGATATTGCACCTGCCGGGCCTGCAGGAAATGACCGTGCGTGCCGGCGCGCGCAACCTGCAGCGGCGGGTGCGCTGGCCGTACGTAGCAGAAAACGAAGGTATCGCCGAGTGGGTGATGGGTGGCGAGCTGGTGTTCGTCACCGGGATCAACCACCCGCGTGGCGAGGCCAACTTGCTGAGCCTGGTCGAAGACGGCGAGGCGGTGGGGATTGCCGGGATGGTGATTCTTACTGGCGGCACCTTCATCCAGGGCATTCCGCCCGCAGTGGTCGCCCGCGCCGAGCAACTGGGCCTGCCGTTGATCGAGCAGCCCTATGCCCTGAAGATGGTGGTGGTCACCCACCTGATCGGCACCGCCCTTGTACAGATGAACCAGGTGCGCCGGTCACGCAGCGACATCCTCGGCCAGTTGCTCAGCGGCGACTATCCAAGCCTGGCCATCGCCCGCCAGCGCGCAGCGCACCTGGAATTGGCACTGGATGAGCCGCGTCGCGTGGTGGCGCTGCGCTTGCTGCACGTCGAGCAGTTGTTCGAGCGCCATGGCCTGGCCCAGGGCGAACGCCTTTGGCAAGCTATCCGGCAGGCGCTGGAGGACCAGCTCGAAGCCTGGTGCCGTGAGCGGCCGGGGACGGTGACGGCGCAGTTGCCGGGCGACCTGCAGGTGCTGCTGCTGGCTGATGCCGCCGACCTGCCGGCAACCCTGGCGGCGCTGCATCGGCAGTTGAGCGCGGTGGTCGGGGAGCTGGCCCTGTACATGGGGCTGTCGAGCCTGGCCGGCGATTGTGCGCACTACCGGCAAGCCCTTAGCCAGGCGCGCCAGGCCTTGGAAGTGGCGCAGCATCTGCACCCGGCCAACGGCTTTTGCGACTTCAGCGAACTGGGGGTGTTGCGCCTGCTGCAAGGTATCGTTGACCGCACGCTGATCGACGACTTCGTTGCCCAGACCCTCGGCCCGCTGATCACCCCCGGGCGCAAACAGCCGCATGTGTTGGTGCACACCCTCGACGCCCTGCTCAAGGAAAACGGCAACGGGCTCAAGGCAGCCCAGCGCCTGGGCCTGCATCGCAACACCATCAACCAACGTATTCAACGCATCGAACAACTGAGTGGGCAGTCCCTCGACGATCCGCTGTTTCGCATGAACGCTTCCGTCGCCATGCTGGTATGGCGCATGAACGAAGACCAAGGTAAGGAGTAACGCCATGAACATCATCAACGCCCGCCTGCGTGGCAAAAGCGGCCTGTTCCGCATCGAGCTGGAAGGCGAGCGCATCGCTGCCATCACGGCACAGGCCGACGTGGCCGCCCCGGGCCACCCGAATGACCTGGATGCCCAGCAGAACCTGGTGGTGGCGCCCTTCGTCGAGCCACACATCCACCTGGACGCCACCCTCACGGCGGGCGAGCCGAAGTGGAACATGAGCGGCACCTTGTTCGAAGGCATCGAACGCTGGGCCGAGCGCAAGGAAATCACCACCCACGACGACATCAAGACCCGCGCCACCAAGACCATCGGCATGCTGGTCGACCATGGCATCCAGCACGTACGCACCCATGTCGACGTCACCGACCCTAAGCTCACCGCGCTCAAGGCCATGGTCGAAGTGCGTGAGGAGGTGCGCCACCTGGTCGACCTGCAGATCGTCGCCTTCCCCCAGGAAGGCATCGAGTCCTACGCCAATGGGCGGGCACTGATGAGCGAAGCGGTGGCCATGGGCGCCGATGTGGTTGGCGGCATCCCGCATTTTGAAAACACCCGCGACCAGGGCGTGTCGTCGATCAAGTTTCTGATGGACCTTGCCGAGCGCACCGGCTGCCTGGTGGACGTGCATTGCGATGAAACCGACGACCCGCAGTCGCGCTTCCTCGAAGTGCTGGCCGAAGAGGCGCGGGTGCGAGGCATGGGCGCGCGGGTCACGGCCAGCCACACCGTGGCCATGGGGTCCTACGACAACGCCTACTGCTACAAGCTGTTCCGCCTGCTGAAGATGTCGGGAATCAACTTCGTCTCGTGTCCCACCGAAAGCATCCACCTGCAAGGGCGCTACGACGGTTATCCCAAGCGCCGCGGCTTGACCCGTGTGGCCGAGATCGACCGCGCCGGGATGAACGTGTGCTTTGGCCAGGATTCCATCGTCGACCCGTGGTACCCGCTGGGCAACGGCAACATCCTGCGCATTCTCGAGGCTGGGCTGCATATCTGCCACATGCTCGGCTACGAAGACCTGCAACGCAGCCTGGACCTGATCACCGACAACAGCGCCCGCACCCTCAACCTCGGCGAGCGCTATGGCATCGAGGTCGGGCGGCCGGCCAACCTGCTGCTGCTGTCGGCGCCGGATGACTACGAAATGGTCCGCAGCCAGGGCCATGCGCTGGTGTCGGTGCGCAACGGCAAGGTGCTGATGCGGCGTACGCCGGCGCAGGTCGAGCGCTTTGCCTGACAACGCAGGCAAGTGGTAACGAAACCCGCGCGTCATGGCGCGCGGGTCTTGTCCAGACGTATTGCTGAAACACAGCCGTACGCCAGGCTCATTGATAGCAAGCTAAGCGATTGTTAAGGTCGCCCCTCCCAAGAACAATCATCAGCGTCGGCGTGAATCTACTGCCGAGCGACCTGCCTGGATCCCCGAATATGCCTGCTAGATCTTCTTTACCTTTGAACGCGCTGTGCCTGGCCATGCTGTCGCTGGCCGGCACTGCGCAAGCGCAAGACAACCCACTCGAGGAACAAGCGTTTGCCCGCGCCGCACAGGTCGAGCCGCAGATGATCGCCTGGCGCCGTGACATCCATCAGCACCCGGAGCTCGGCGAGCAGGAAACCCGCACCGCCAAGCTGGTCGCCGAGCACTTGAAGAAGCTGGGCATGGACGTGCACACCGGCGTCGGCCGCACGGGCGTGGTCGGCATTCTGCAAGGCGGCAAGCCAGGCGCGACCGTGGCGCTGCGGGCCGACATGGACGCCTTGCCAGTCAAGGAACCTGCCGGGCTGCCCTTTGCCTCGACCGCACGGGGCACCTATCACGGCCAGCAGGTGGATGTGATGCACGCCTGTGGCCACGACACCCACACCGCCATGCTGATGGCCACTGCCCAGGTGCTGGCTGGCATGCGCGACAGCCTGCCGGGCAAGGTGATGTTCATCTTCCAGCCGGCGGAAGAAGGCTCCAGCCTGGTCAAGGGCGGGGAAGGGCGCCGCTGGGGCGCGCAGTTGATGCTGCAGGAAGGGCTGTTCGACAAGCTCAAGCCCGATGCGGTGTTCGCCGTGCACGTGATGCCTGGGCCTTCGGGGCAGCTGAGCTGGCGCTCCGGGGCCACCACGGCCAGCAGTGACGACCTCGCCATTCAAGTTATCGGCAAGCAGGGCCATGGTGGCATGCCCTGGAACACCGTCGACCCGGTGGTGACTGCGGCGCAGGTGATCACCGGTTTGCAGACCGTGGTCAGCCGCCGCACCAACCTGACCCAGTCGCCGGCGGTGGTGACCGTGGGCATGCTGCAGGGCGGCAGTGCGCCGAACATCGTGCCGGAAAGCGTCGACATGGCGGGCACCATCCGCACCTACGACCCTAACGTGCGCGCGCAGGTGGCCGCTGATGTGAAGCTGACCTCCGAGAAAATCGCCGAGAGCGCCGGGGCCACGGCCAAGGTGTCGATCGTGCCGGCCTACGATGTGACGATGAACGACGCGCAACTGGCCGCACGCATGGCGCCGGTGCTCGGCCGCGCGGCCCATGGCAAGGTCGCGACATCGCCGCTGGTAGGGGCGTCGGAGGACTTCTCGTTCTTTGCCGGGCAGGTGCCGGCGTTGTACTTCTACCTCGGGGTCACGCCGCAAGGGCAGGACCCGGCCAAGGCCGCGCCCAACCACAACCCGCGCTTCTTCGTGGATGAAAGCGCGCTGATCGTGGGCGCGCGGGCGTTGTCGGGCGTGACCGTGGACTTCCTGACGCAGCAGGCTGGCAAGCAGTAGTTGACGAAGGCTACGGCCAGCCGCTGAGGCTCATCAGAAGCCTTCCAGCACGATCTTGCCGCGCGCCTTGCCACTTTCGATCATGGCGTGGGCGCGCTTGAGGTGCTCGGCGTTGATGGTGCCGTAATGCTCGCCCAGGGTCGTCTTCAGCACGCCCTCATCAACCAGCTGCGCCACGCGGTCGAGCAGTTGGTGTTGCTTGATCATGTCCTCGGTCTTGTACAGCGAACGGGTGAACATGAGCTCCCAGTGCAGCGAAAGCGACTTGCGCTTGAGCGGCATGACATCCAGCTGCGCCGGGTCGTCGATCAATGCCAGCTTGCCTTGTGGGCGCAGTACTTCCACCAGCTGTGCCAGGTAGCTGTCGGTGTGGGTCAGGCTGATCACGTAGTCGACCGAATCCAGCTTGAGCGCTTGCAGCTGAAGCGGGAGCGATTCGGTGTGGTCGATGACGTGGTGGGCACCCAGTTGCCGGACCCAGGCCTGGGTTTCGGGGCGCGAGGCGGTACCGATGACTGTCAGCTGGGTCAGCTTGCTGGCGAGCTGGACCAGGATCGAGCCCACGCCGCCGGCGGCACCGACCACCAGCAGGCGCTGGCCCTGGCCGCCGTTTTCTTCGATGCCCAGGCGGTCGAACAGCAGTTCCCAGGCGGTGATGGACGTGAGTGGCAGGGCGGCGGCGCTGGCGTTGTCCAGGCTGCGTGGCTTGTGCCCGACGATGCGCTCGTCCACCACGTGGAACTCGCTGTAGCTGCCGGGGCGGTCGATGGCCCCGGCGTAGAACACTTCATCACCGGGACCGAACAACGTCACCTGGTCGCCAACCTCGCGCACGATACCGACGGCGTCCCAACCCAGCACCTGGGGTTGCTCACCCCCGCGGCTGGCGCGGATCTTGGTGTCGACCGGGTTGACGGCGATGGCCTTGACTTCGACCAGCAGGTCCCGCGGGCCAGGTTTCGGCTTGGGCAGTTCTGCGTTGTACAGCGACTGTGGGTCGTGGATCGGCAAACCGGGTTGGGTGTAAACGACAGCCTTCATTGGCGCTACCTCTTGGGCATTCGGAAAGTGGGTTCAGGCTATTCCTTTCGTTTCAAACGATAAACAGCCAAAATGGCGCAACACTTTCACTGCAGCAGTGAAAAAGCCATGAACCGCCGCTTCATGGCTCAGTTCCTCGGGTGCTGATCAGCTTGCGCTGTAGCGCGGTGCGAGCTGGTTGCTGGACAACTGGCCGAACAGCGCCTGCCGGCTGGCCTGGTAGTGGTCGAAGGCCTGCAGGTCGTGCACCGACGGCAGCGAGATCAGCACACCGTTGTCGAAGTCCTGCAGTGCGCCGTCCACCAAGTCCTGGGCGGACATCACGATGCCGGGGTCGAGGTTCTCCACTGGCAAGCCGCCGATCTGCCAGAAGTCGGTGGCAGTGGCACCGGGTAATACCGCCTGGACCTGCACGCCTTGCTCTGCCAGCTCCTTGTTCAGTGACTGGGTAAACGCCGTGACATAGGCCTTGCTGGCACCGTACACGCCGTTGAGCAGTTCCGGCGCCAGGCTGACGACGGACGAAATGTTGATCACCGCCCCCTGCCGACGAGCGACGAAACCAGGCACTGCCGCGTAGGTGAGGCGGGTGAGGGCTGTGACGTTGAGGCTGATCATCTCGGCCATGCGCTCGACGTCGCTCTCCAGCAGGGGGGTGTGGGTACCGATGCCGGCGTTGTTCACCAGCAGGCTGATGCTGGCGTCCTCGCGCAGCTTGCGCTCCACCTTGGCCAGGTCCTCGGCATTGCCCAGGTCGGCCGGGAACACTTCGACGTTCTGCCGGGTTTGGCTGGTGAGCCGGCCGGCGAGCGCGTTCAGGCGTTCCCGGTTGCGAGCCACCAGCACCAGGTCATAGCCGCGGCGGGCCAGGCGCTCTGCGTAGATCGCTCCAATACCGCTTGAAGCGCCTGTGATGAGCGCGGTGCCTTTGAATTGCTGCGTCATGGTGATGCTCCGTTGCTTGGGTGTGGAGCCATGATGCAGAAAGTGTTTTGTGGCTTAAATGACGTATATGGTAAGTTTTCAGGACAACAGGCGCAGGAGGTTCACGATGCATCGTGTCGGCTATCTGATTACTGAAGGCTTCCAGATCATGTCCCTGGCGACGCAGACGGTGTTCGAATTCGCCAACATCTCGGCGGGCGAAACGGTGTACAGGGTCCAGAACTTCTCCATCGAGGGCGGTATGGTGCGCTCCTCCCTGGGCATGCATATCGAGACGCTGCCACTGGGCGCGCCCGGCCTTGCGGACACCTGGATGGTCACCGGCACGCTGACGCCACTGACACCACCCAATGACGCAGTGCTGGCCAGCGTGCGCGGTTTCGTTGATGGCGCACGCCGGACCGCTGGCCTGTGCACCGGCGGCTTCGTGCTGGCCCAGGCCGGCGTGCTGGATGGCCGGCGCGCCACCACTCACTGGGCTTACGCCCCGAAGCTGCGCGAGCTGTTCCCTCAGGTGCAAGTGGAGGAAGACCGGATATTCATCGTCGATGGCTCGATCTGGACTTCCGCCGGCATGACCGCTGCCCTGGACATGGCCCTGGGCATGGTGGAAAAGGACCTGGGCGCCGAACTGGCCAGGTCAGTGGCGCACAGGATGGTCATGCACCAGCGCCGCTCCGGTGGGCAATCCCAGCATTCCGAGTTGCTGTCGCTGTCGCCCAAGTCGGACCGTATCCAGCACGCGCTGGATTACGCCCGCCAGCACCTGAGCCGGCCGCTGAGCGTGGAGGAGCTTGCCGACGTGGTGCACCTGAGCCCTCGGCAATTCACCCGTGTATTTACCGCAGAAACCGGCCAATCACCCGCCAAGGCGGTGGAAAGCCTGCGCCTGGAGGCTGCCCGGGTGATGATCGAGCAGAGCCGGCACAGCCTCGACACAGTGGCCCGGGAGACTGGCTTTCGCGACCGGCGGCATATGCGCGAGGTGTTCATGCGTGGGTTTGGTGTGCCACCGCAGGCGGTGCGCAGGGACGCACGACGCGTAGTGGCTGGCTGAAGCGCCGGCTGTAAGCGAGATGCCGGGGCTGCAAGTCAGCTGCAGGCGCCCAATCGCTGCCAGGCCTGCGGCGACATGCCCTCCGCTTTCGCGAAGGTTCTACAAAAGTGGGACTGGTCGCAGAAACCGCAATCCAGTGCGATCTCAGCCAGCAACTTCTTGCTTCGCTTTAGCCGTTGCTCACGCATCCACTGCTGCAGGGGCACTTGCTCGGTTTCTTTGAACATGCGCGTGAAATGGCTGCGTGACAGCGCGCGTGCCTGGGCGAGCTCGGTAACGGTGATGCCGGTGTCCAGGTGACCCAGCATCAACGGCTTGGCAATCTTGAGCTGCCAAGGTTTCAGCCGCCCGGTCGTTTTTAGTGCGACAGTTGCCAGCACAGTGCAGTGGTCACTGTTCATACAAATCCATTTATCCATGAAGTGGGCACACACCGCCGTCCACTGCAGCCGGGTTACCCACCAGCGGGTCAGTGAGCAGCCCCTGGGCGCAGGGGCTGACAAGGGTCAGGCAGAGGCAGCAACCGGGGGCCCGGCGCGAAGCACGGGCGGGGCAGGGCGAACTCGCCTAGCGCTCCAGCAACTGCCCCACCAGCCATTGCCCGGCGGGCCCCAGCGCCCGCTGGCGCGACCAGGCCACATCCATGGCCACCCGCCGCGGGTAGCCGGCCATGGGCAACTCCACCAGGCCACTGCCGAAACGCGCCACCAGCGCCTTGGGCAGTTCGGCCCAGCCGAAGCCGCGCACGGCGAATTCGAGCAAGGTCAGGTAGTCCGGTGCCGACCAGGCCTGGCCGTGGCCGTGGGGCAGGCTTGGGGCGTAGGTCTTGATGTACAGCTGGCGTTCGTGTTCCAGGTGTTCCGGCTGCAACGCCGGCAGCTTCGCCAACGGGTGTTCGCGGCTGGCATAGAGGCAGAATTCTGCCTGCTCGGGCAGGCGTGCCACGCTGACGTCCGCCGGGTAACTGCCCTGCGCCGCGAGGATGCCGATGTGCGCCAGGCCTTGCTGCACCAGGTCGATCACGTCGGCGTCTTCGGAGGGGCCGCAGCGCAGTTCGGTGTGTGGGTAATGCTCGGCGAAACGGCCCATCGCCGCGCCCTGGAAGGTCACGCTGTAACTGTCGGACATCACCACTGACACCAGCGGTTCGACCTGGTCAGCCAGGCGCACGGCCAATGCATCCAGCCTGGCGCTGGCATCGAGGATCGCCTCGACGTGGTTCAGCACCTGATGGCCGGCCGCATTGAGCGTGGGGTGACGGCCGGCGCGGTCGAACAGCGGGCAGCCGATGTCGGCCTCGAAGTTGGCAATGGCGATGCTGATGGTCGACTGGCTCTTGCGCAGCTTGCGCGCGGCGGCGGAGAACGAACCGAGGGCGGCGGCTTCGACGAAGGCGACAAGAGCTTCGGGGGAGTAGCGCATGGGTATCGATTAAGGCTATGGAAGGTGTGCCAAGAGTATCGATCCCGCCAAAGTGGCAAGCAAGCATGAATCGTGGATGGCGGATTTCTGCACGGCGCAAGAGTTTGCTCTATGGGTTGCTGGTAGCGAAGGCTTGGCTGGTGGCGCACTCGACAAGCCAGTCGATCAAAACCTGTAACCTTTTGGGCATCGGATCGTGATGGGGGTAGACCAGGAAGTAACCGTAGTTGGAGGCATCCAGAAAGTCCCCGAACGGCAGCACCAGCTCACCTTGCGCAATACGCTCCGTGACCAGTTGTTCCCGGCCGATGGCAATGCCGGCGTGATTCAGCGCAGCGAGCGTGCAAAGGTCTGAACGGTCAAATGTGAGGAACCGGCGCGGGAGTTTGAGGCCGGCACCTGTGCTGTTGGCCCAGAGCTGCCATTCTGCATCGAATGCGGCGTTGTCCCAGGCCGCAACGTCATGCAATGCGGTGCACTGCTCCACCTGTCGCAGGTCACCTGCCAATGCATGGGTTTCTGCGTAACGGGGAGAGCACACTGGGGCGATCCGCTCGTTCATCAAGTGGATGCTCTGTAACCCGGGATGATGCCCATCCGAGTAACACAGGACCAGGTCGATCTTTCGTGTCCGGTAATCGATGCTCTCGTTACCGACCCTGATATCCAGCTGGATATCAGGGTAGCGGGCGCTGAACTGTGCCAGCCGCGGCACCAGCCAGCACTGTGCTACGGACGGGCGTACATACAAGGTCAGCTGGCCGGCGATCTCAGCGTGGGCACGCTCCTGCACGGCCTCGCTGAGTTCATCCATGGTCCGCTGCATGACCGTGAACAAGCGCTCACCGTCTTCGGTAAGGCGGACCTTGCGCGGCATGCGGTGAAACAGCTTGTATGCCAGCTCATCTTCCAGGCGGTTGATGCGATGGCTCACTGCACTGGCCGTCAGGCACAGCTCATCTGCTGCGCGAGAGAAGCTCAGGTGTCGTGCGGCCACCAGGAAAACATGCAGGCTGCCCAAGTGCGAGCCGTTGAGTTTCACCGTGGTACCGCTGCCTTGGCTGTTCATTGACCCATCCTTCTGCGCAGTTCATCTACTGCTGTTACACCGTAGCTGGAAGGCTTCGCCCTTTCGCCAGGTATGCGTTGAACTCATCGTCCGGCACCATGCTGCCACCTGTACCCCAGACGAGGTGGGTAGCCTGCTGCAGTTGGGCCGTAGAGTAGCCCAGGCGAGCCAGATAGTCGCTTGCCTGTAGCACCCGAGCCATCCCGGGTACGCCGGCCAGCGCAGAGGGCTCCAGCTTGACCTTGTCCTGTTCGAAGGCAACCACCATCAGGCGGTACAGCTCTTCGTCGGTCACGGTGTAGTAGCCGTCAATCAGCCGCTGCATGGCTTTGCCGACGAACCCGGACGGGCGTCCGACTGCCAGGCCGTCGGCGGCGGTGATGTTGTCGATACCGAAGTCTTGCACGCTGGTTTCGTCGTGCAGGCCGGTGTACACGCCCAGCAGCATGCAGGGCGAGTGGGTGGGCTCGGCGAAAACGCAGTGCACTGCATCACCGAAAACCAGCTTCAAGCCGAAGGCGACGCCGCCAGGGCCGCCGCCAACACCACAGGGCAGGTAGACAAACAGTGGATGATCGGCGTCCACCTTGATGCCGGCCTGGTCGAATTGCCGGGCCAGGCGCTCGGCGGCCACGGCATAGCCCAGAAAGAGTTGCGGGGAGTTCTCATCGTCAACGAAATAGCAGCTGGGGTCGGACGCTGCCTGCTGGCGGCCCTGCTCGACGGCAACGCTGTAGTCCGAGGCGTGTTCAACCACCGTTACGCCGTTGGCGCGCAGCTTGTCCTTTTTCCACTGCCTGGCGTCGGATGACATGTGCACGCTCACCTGGAAGCCCAGCTTCGCGCTCATGATGCCGATCGACAAGCCCAGGTTACCGGTCGAACCCACGGCGATCTTGTACTGGCTGAAGAACGCGCGCGCCTGCTCGCTGGCCAGTACGGCGTAATCATCGCAGGGCGTGATCAGGCCGGCTGCCAACGCCAGATCCTCGGCGTGCTTGAGCACCTCATGTATGCCGCCACGGGCCTTGATGGAGCCTGAAATGGGCAGGTCGCTGTCTGCCTTGAGCCACAGGCTACCAGCGTTCTGCAATGATCCTTCTTCGACAAGCAGCTGGCGAAGCTGCGGCAGTGGGGCGATATGGGACTCGATAACCCCGCCGCTGGCTGCCGTTTCGGGGAACACAGTGGCGAGGTAGGGCGCGAACCTCTGCAGCCGCTGGCTCGTGGCCTGCACATCTTCAGCGGTCAGGCCCACGTCGCTCAGTGCTGCTGACGCCTTGGCAATACCAGGGTTAAACCAGCTGGTTTCCTTCAGGGCGATCAGGTCGGCAATGATCGGGTGGCTTTGTTGCCAGGCTTGCAAGGTTTTTCCGTGAATCATGATTTCACCTGTAGCGCAGTCTTTGCACAGTAGATCAGACAATTTTCGAAAGCAGCAGGGTCAGGCACAAGGCGATCACCGAGGCCAGCACGGTAGCTGCGGTAAATTTCTTCAGCGCATCGCTCAGCGAAAGGCCGAGGTATTCCTTCACAACCCAGAACGCCGAATCGGTAATGTGCGTCCAGCCAATGGCCCCGGCACCGATGGCGATCACCAGGATTTCCCGGTTGTATTCGGGGTGTTGGCCTAGCATCGGCATTACCATGCCCGCTGCGCTGATCATGGCCACCGTGGCCGAACCGACCGCAAAGTGCATGATCCCGGCGATCAGCCAGGCGAGGATGATTGGGTTGAGCTGGGTCTGGTTGAGCACGTCAGCCAGTGCCTTGCCGATGCCGCTACCCACCAGCATGTCGTTGAAGGCGCCACCGGCACCGATGATCAGCAAGATGCCGGCCAGGGGCGGGAAGCAGCGCTGGGTCAGGTTGAGCAATTGCGCCATGTCCAGGCCGCGACGCAGGCCCAGCGCCCAGTAGGCGAACACCACCGACAGCGCCAGGGCGATCAGCGGGTTGCCAATAAAGGCCACCCATTCGTAGAGCGGGGTGCCTTTGGCCAGCACGGTGACTGCCAAGGTCTTCGCGACCATGAGCAGCAGCGGCAGCAGCACCGTGGCGAGCGTGATGCCGAAGGGTGGTAGCGGTTGGTCGTCGGCCTGGGCCTCGCTGCGTGCGGCAAGGAAGGCCTGTTGCGCGGGTGTCGCGTCGCGGTTGCAGGCAAAGCGTACCCAGATCGGGCCGGCGATGATGGCAGTGGGCAGACCAACGATCAGGCCGTAGAGGATGACAGTGCCGATATCGGCATTGAGCATGCCGGTAATTGCCGTGGCAGCCGGGTGCGGTGGCAGGATGCAGTGCACCACCATCAGCGAGGTAGCCAGCGGCACGCCGAGGTACAGCATGCTGATACGGGTTTGCCGGGCGACCACGTAAATCAGCGGAATCAGCAACACGAAGCCGACTTCAAAGAACACCGGGATGCCGGCAATGAAGCCCACCAGCATCATTGCCCATGACGCGTTGCGTTCGCCCAGCAGTTTCAATAGCGTGGTGGCGATGCGTTTGGCTCCGCCCGATTCTTCGAGCAGTTTGCCCAAGATGCTGCCCAGGCCGATGATGCCGGCGAGAAAGCCGAGCGTGCTGCCCATGCCCTTTTCGAAAGCAGCAACCATGGCCGTAGGCGGCATGCCGGTGCCGATGCCTACCACCAGGCTTGCAGCCAGCAGAGCGAGGAAGGGGTGGACCTTGAGCTTGCTGATCATCACCACGATCAGGAGTATCGCGGTGCCCAGGACGATTAACGAGAACGTTGGAGTCATCTTGTAGTTATCTCTGTCGCTGATCGCTTCCGTGCGAGCTTCTTGTTGGTTTCCAACCATTAGATTTCAGCGATTTGATCGACTCAAACGATCACTTTTCAAGGCATGAGTGAACCCATGTCACCCATGGCATTGGGTTGGCATTCAGAGTTGGGGGCGATTCAGTACGAGAATGCTGAAGATCGTCACCCTGGCGAAGAAGTCCGCCGGATTGTGGAACAGCACGTGCTCCACCTGAGATTCGCAGCATCGCTTGCTGTTCCGTGTCGAACCAGTTCCCTTGCCAGCTCGCCCGCGAGCAGGCTTCGGCGTTGATGGGCGATGGCCAAGGCCTTGATGGAGGGCGCAGAGATAGGCATGGGGGCTGCGAAAGGCCAGGTCTGAGAACGCATTACGGCTATCAGGTGTTCGTCGACAGTTGTGCAGTGCCTGTGAAATCGAGCGCCGCCCGCGCGGCGCATCGCGAATAAATTCGCTCCTACATTTGTTGCAACGTGGCCATGCCTGACAGGCCATGGTTTCCAGCCTGCCTGCAAGGCTCAGGGCATGCGCCGGGGCTGGCAACCATGGCATAACATGTTCGGTACGTTGCAACAAATGTAGGAGCGAATTTATTCGCGATGCGCCGCGCGGGCGGCGCTCGGTCTCACAGCCGCTGTCTATTTAACGTCGAACACCTTTAGGCCATCACGCCCTGAATCCGGCGATAACGACCCACCGCTGCACGTCACTGACTCAGCGGCACACCACTGAGCTTCTGCAGCGCGTCGAAGTCGATGTCTGCGCAGATCTCTATCACTTTCAGGCCATCGGCGGTCACTTCCAGCACGGCCAGGTCGGTGTAGATACGGCTGACGCAACCGATGCCGGTCAGCGGGTAGGTGCACTCGGGCACCAGCTTGCTTTCGCCAGACTTGGTCAGGTGGTCCATCATCACGAACACCTGGCGGGCGCCGGTGGCCAGGTCCATCGCACCGCCCACGGCGGGGATCGAACCTTCGGCGCCAGTGTGCCAGTTGGCCAGGTCGCCCTTGACCGACACCTGGAAGGCGCCCAGTACGGCGATGTCCAGGTGGCCGCCACGCATCATCGAGAACGAGTCGGCGTGGTGGAAGAAGGCACCCCCGGTAAGCAGGGTAACGTGCTGCTTGCCGGCGTTGATCAGGTCATCGTCTTCCTCGCCTGGGGCCGGGCTCGGGCCCATGCCCAGCAGGCCGTTTTCGCTGTGCAGGAACACTTCCTTGTCGCCCAGGTAGTTGGCCACCAGGGTCGGTGCGCCGATGCCCAGGTTGACGTATGCGCCTTCCTGGATGTCTGCGGCCACGCGCTGGGCCATCTCGGTGCGGGAAAGCTTTTTGGTGATGGTCATGGCAGGCCTCAGACAGCGTTGGCGATCGAAGAAGCGGCAGCGCCGGAGACGGCAACCACACGCTGGACGAAAATACCCGGGGTGATGATGTGTTCCGGGTCCAGTTCACCGAGCTCGACGATCTGGTCGACCTGGGCGATGGCGGTCTTGGCGGCCATGGCCATGATCGGCCCGAAGTTGCGGGCGGCCTTGCGGTAGGTCAGGTTGCCCCAGCGGTCGCCCTTGTGCGCCTTGATCAGCGCGAAGTCAGCGTGCAGCGGCATTTCCAGCACGTACTGGCGGCCGTCGATCTCACGGGTTTCCTTGCCCTCGGCCAGCAGCGTGCCGTAGCCGGTCGGCGAGAAGAATGCACCGATCCCTGAGCCCGCCGCGCGGATACGCTCGGCCAGGTTGCCCTGCGGCACGACTTCCAGTTCGATCTTGCCGGCCCGGTACAGTTCGTCGAAGACGTATGAGTCAGACTGGCGCGGGAAGGAGCAGATTACCTTGCGCACGCTGCCCGCCATCAGCAGAGCGGCCAGGCCGATCTCGCCGTTGCCGGCGTTGTTGCTGATGATGGTCAGGTCGCGGGCACCGGTGGCGATCAGGCCATCAATGAGTTCCGAAGGCATGCCGGCAGTGCCGAAACCGCCGACCATGATGGTCGAGCCGTCGGTAATCCCTTCCACCGCGCTGGCGATGGACTCAAACGTTTTATTGATCACAGCGAGCTCCTGGTTCTTCCTGGAGTATGGTTTGTCGACCTGGCCGCGTGCGGACGCGGTGGGGCCATTCAGCGCTTGGCGTTGTGTGCTGACTTGCCTATAGCGTGCCGCAAGACAGGGCAACAGTAGAGAGGGCGGAGTGGAATTTGTGCGATTACCGAACTGTTGTGCGATTTATGAGCGGCTCACGTCACCTGCGTTCACGCGGATGCAAACGACGGTCGTTCCGCGAACCATGCCACCGCCAGCGCCTTGAACGCCTCGGCTGAAGGCGTCAGCGGATAGCGCTGGTCATGCGCTAGCACGATGCTATGGGTTGGCAGTTTTCCCTCGGTCGGCCGGCAGACCAGCGCTTGGCCATCATCGCTACGGTCACCAAATGGGGGTATGGATCAGCGCCACGCCAAACCCGTTGGCGACGAGGCTGCGCTGCAACTCGAAGGTGCGCACACGGTGCACGACGGCAGGTGAAAGGTCGTAGAAGCTGAACAGATCCAGTATTCCCCGACCTGCTATGAAGGCCTACCCTGTGGGAGCCGCGCAAACAGCAGGCAAGGCTGCAACCTGGCTTTGCGCTGCGCGCGATGAAACGCGACCCGGTGACTAGTTCGCGGGCAAGAGGATCACGAAGTTCTTTTTCATGTCTTCCAGCACGGTCCATTTGCCCTTGGCGCCCGGCTCGATAATGAACGTGTCGCCAGTGGCCAGTGTGACGGGGGGGCAACCCTCAAGCTCGATGACGCAGGTTCCACTCAGGACATGGCAGAACTCCCAAACTGTGTAGTTGATGCGCCACGCTCCGGTGCTGGCTTCCCATTCTCCGGAAATACGACCTTGCTGTTCATCGTGGTAGTACTTGGACGTCAGCGTATGAGGGGTGCCTTCCAAGACCTCTTCAAAAAAGGGAAGGTCACGCACCGGTTGGATATCCAGTTCGCGGAACACGGTCAGTTTGTTGTTCATGGTTTTTTCTCGAGCACGTTTTAGATAGGGCGATACATCAAATAGGCTTCACCGGTTACGCCCAGCATCGGGTGCGGAACGATCTGGCAGGTTTTAACAATCTGAAAACCGTGGCGTTCGTAGAAGCGGCGTGCACCGTGGTTTTCTGCATAATCGATCAGGCATAGCCCATTCAGGCCAGCGTCCTCAGCACGTTGCTGGGCGTGGCGAAGAAACTGCATGCCCAACCCTTGGCTGCGCCAGGCTTCATCCAGGGCCAGGCTGGATAGGTACAAGGTGTCGGGTATTTCCATGTCGGAATAGGGCGCAAGGACAGGGTCTGTCTCGACAGGCCTGCCAGGGATCTCGTGCAAGGCATAGCTATGCATCATGCCGATGACGCGCCCTTCGAAAGTGGCCATCAGGCAGTTCTTGTAGGAGAAGTCGCCCTGTTCCCTGGCATAGCGAGAAGCACCGACACTCAGCAATGCTTCACCAGGTGCGGCAAGCTTGCTCCATATGTAATCGGCCATTCCCTCCGATGTCAGTTGAAAGAAGCGTGCAATATCGCGCGCGTCTGAGGCTTGCGCGGGTCTGAAGTCGATAGGCAAGTACAGTGCTCCCATGGCATCGGGTGATTAGTTTTCAAGGATTACGCCTTTGACAGGGGGGCAGGGTAGGCGGGTTCAGCGGTTGCCATCATGCTCTGGGCGAACACCGTCAGCACGGCCTGCGACGTTGCCCATGTTCAAAGGCATGTGGCCGTCTAATGGCTCAGGCCTGGGGAATCGATCATGCAATTGCTGGAGGTGGAGAGGCGAGAAGCGGGGGCGATGTTTACTTCCATGGCAGGGTGGCCGGAAACTGAGCAGGTCGTGTTGCACGAAATGGCAGCAACCGACCCATTGCAGTCGTTCGGCATGTGGCTAAAATCGAGCAAAAATAGACGGCCATCGATAAGTGAGATTTGATGTTTACCTGCCCATGCTGCGGATATGTAGTCTTCGAGGAACCCCCAGGGTCATACGAAATCTGCCCAATTTGTTTCTGGGAGGATGACGTCTTCCAACTCTACTACCCTCACCAGAAAGGTGGCCCGAATAGATGTAGTTTGATTGAGGCGCAGGTGAACTTCTTCCAATTCGGTGCCTGCGAGCGAGGCATGTCGAAGAATGTGCGAGTGGCTAGCCATGGCGATGTGCGGGATGGCGAGTGGTTCCCGCTCTGGGCTCGCCGAGTTGACATGCCAGACGCCAAGTCCGGCAACCAACATTCTCAACATATGCAATCAAAGTACGACCTCTACTATTGGCTGCGGACCTAGCGTAAGCGTCCGGCGAACTCACCTTGCGAACTCCAGCTTTTAGTGCGGTGGTGTCCGCGTATTCATAAATAGACACCATCGTCTATAAGGTTTGAAAGCAGCTAGATGAGCTTGCCAAGCATTTGAAATAACGAGAATTACAAAGTTATGCTCATGACGAGCCGCCACGGCCTTCAATCACCCAGCGAATCTACATGCAATAAAAGGCATTTTCCATCTCGCTTAACGACAATACTGATCGGTCTTGATGTTTCGCCCTCATCAAAAGAAATTTCCACTTTAAGGTGCTGATCGCCAAACGTCTTAAGTTCAGCGATAAGCTCCGCCACTGTCTTGCCTCGATTTTCCCAGTCTACTCTGTTGCTCATTCAATCACCGACACGATTCAAATTTTATCAAAAGTTCCGTCACGTCTTGACTTACGGCAAGCGTCAGGCGAACTCACCTTGCGTAAGTCAAGCCGGTACCCACTGGTGCGGCAGCAATTGCCCGATCTTTCTGGCCCGCTGTGTCGGCAACCGCGTCAGCACATCTTTTAGATAGGCATACGGATCATGACCATTTATACGCGCCGATTGGATCAGGCTCATTATTGCAGCCGCCCGTTTGCCACTGCGCAGCGACCCTGCAAACAACCAGTTCGAGCGTCCGAGTGCCCATGGCCGTATCTGGTTCTCCACCTGATTGTTGTCAATGGGCACAGCCCCATCGTCCAGGTAGCGCGTCAGCGCTACCCAGCGTTTCAGGCTGTAGTCGAGGGCTTTGGCCGTGGCTGATCCGTTGGGCACCAGGTCGCGCTGGGCCAACATCCACTCATGCAGTGTTTTACTGATCGGTACCGCCAACTCCTGACGTATTCGCCAACGGTCTTCGTTGCTCATGTCCCGAGCCTGGCGTTCAACCTCGTACAAACCGCCAATTGAGTGCAGCGCCTGTTCGGCCAGCTGGCTTTTGTTAGCGACATGCAGGTCGAAAAACTTGCGGCGGGCATGAGCCATGCAGCCGATTTCAGTGATGCCTTGTTCAAAACCAGCCTTGTATCCAGCGAAGTCGTCGCAGACCAGCTTGCCGTTCCAGTCGCCCAGGAAGTTGCGTGCATGTTCTCCGGCACGGCTTGGACTGAAGTCGTAAACCACCGCTGTGATCACCGAAAACGGCGTAGTGCTATAGGCCCAGACGTAGGCTCGGTGGGTTTTCTTATCGCCCGGCGCAAGCATTTGTACCGGTGTTTCATCGGCGTGAATTACGCTTTGGCTCAGCACAGCTTCACGCAGTGCATCGACCAGCGGCTGGAGCCGCACACCGGTTTGCCCGACCCACTGGGCTAAGGTCGAGCGAGCAATGGCCAGTCCGGCACGACCAAAGATTTTCTCCTGCCGATACAGCGGCAAGTGATCGGCAAATTTGGCCACGATCACGTGGGCCAGCAGGCCTGCGGTCGGGATACCTTTGTCGATGACCTGCGCCGGCACCGGCGCCTGGATCAGTGTTTCGCAGTGACGGCAGGCCCATTTGCCACGCACATGTTGCTCGCCGGTAAAAACGCCCGGCGTGTAATCCAGCTTCTCGCTGACGTCTTCCCCAATACGCTGAAGTTGGCAGCCACAGGCGCATTGGGTGTTTTCTGGTTCGTGACAAATCACGGTGCGCGGAAACTGCGGCGGCAATGGCGCACGTTTGGGCGATTGCCGTGGCTCGGCCTGTGACGAAGCGGGAAGAAGCTGTTTCAGCTCTGCCTCGATAACTTCAAGGTCTGTATCGAGCAGGTCATCCAGCAAGCTGCCTTGTGCCGGGCTGATTTGCTCGCTGCGCTTGGCAAACTTGTGGCGTTTGAGAAGTGCAATTTCGAACTTGAACTGTTCGATGAGGATTTCATCGTTCTGGATCTTCCTGCTCATCGCCTCGACCTGAGACTGCAACTGCAACGCCTGTGCCGCCAAGGCACGAAGCTGTTCCGGAGTCATCTGGACGAGGTTGGGCGAGAAAGTCATGCCGCCGATTGTGCCAGAGCAGGGCCGAAACCACGACAAGCAGACCGGTCAAATGGCCGGTGATTACAGCATGCTGATCACGCCACCCGCGCCGACTCGCTGCCACGGCAAACCTAGTACCAACGCCTGGAGTTGCTCGCTGTCGAGTTCGACCTCACAGCCATGGCGAATGCCAGGCCAGTGAAACTTGCTTTGATTCAGACGCCGCGCTGCAAGCCAAACGCCCACACCGTCGTGCACCAGCACTTTCATCCGATTAGCCCGGCGATTGGCGAGCAGATAAGCGCAGTGCGGCTTCGCCGCACCGAACACCGCGATCACTCGGGCCAATGCCGTTTCGGTGCCGGCGCGCATGTCCATCGGTTCGGTGGCCAGCCAGATCGCATCGATGCGAATCATTGAGCGACAGCCCGGATAAATTGCGCGCAGCCCTCGGGATCCGAGGTTGGCCATTTCACCGTGATCACTTGCCCGGCCATGGGCAATTCGATGATCACTGACGTTTCAGTTGGCCGTTTAGGGGCAGCCTTCACTGGCACAAAGGCCGGTAGCGAAGTTGTCGCGCATTGGTCTCGATAGAGCGGCATCCATTTGCGGATGACGTTGGCGTTGATGCCGTGGCTAAGGGCGACACTGGACACGGTTGCCCCAGGGTGCAAGCACTCCTGAACGACTTGGGCCTTGAAGGGTTTCGGATAAGAGCTTCGTTGGCGCATGGAAATCCTGGCGATAAAGGCGATCGCGTCCGCTTAAAAATACGCGGACACCATCGCCCTTAATGCTGGAGTTTGAAAGGTGAGTTCGCCGGACGCTTACGACCTAGCAGCGTGAATTGGCGTAAAAAGTCCGCTATGGATCGAAAGCTGCCGTACGTGACAGGCCGCTATCGACCCAAAGCTGCCCTTCCCGAAAGGCGGCAACCGGCCAAAAGCGAACGACTAGAGTTGCCTACGAAACTGGGTTCGATTCAGTCGTTACGCTCGAAGGGTCAACGTAAGCGTCTGCCAAACCCACCTTCCTGATGCTTACGCTGAGGGCGATGAAGTCCATCTATTGAGGTGCCCTCTACTGTCGGGCAGACTCCGGTTGTTTCATTGGCCGATAACAGGAGTTTACGGATGCCATTTCCACTGACGGAGCATAATGCCTTGTTGGCCCTAAAGGGCGTAGGGCCGGCTGTTATCGCTCGCCTTGAGCAGATGGGCATTGACTCGCTAGCTGTGCTCAGCAAAGCGAATGCTTGTGACATTCTGGCTCAGGCGTCGGCAGCAGCGGGATCGAGTTGCTGGAAGAATAGCCCCCAAGCTCGGGCCGCCATTAACGCGGCCATCGAGCTTGCAAAGGACTCGCAGTTGGGCACACCTAGCGCGTAAAGCTGATCGCTTATTTCAATTGGTAAATCTGATTCGTGTCCATCAGCCAATCTCCGCTGAACGACTGGCTAGCCGAATTGGCGTTTCCGTTCGCTCAATCTATCGATACTGAATCGCCCCTGGTTTCCTAGATTCCTCCAGGTCTCATTAAAAGGCTTGGAGGTGTCCAGGGCACCAGGGGCGATTCACAACGCTTCATCTAATGGTCGCAGAGCGGACGCTGGGACAGTGGTGCTGGGATCACGTGTACTTGTCCATATTCCACTCCCCGCTCGACCATCAACTGGCGCGACAGCTCACTAATACGCCCACGTTCACCCTGTAACACCGAGACTTCCAGGCAATGCCCGGCATCCAGGTGTACGTGCAATGTCGAGCGTGTCAGGTCATGGTGGGCATGCAAGGTCTGGTTCAGGCGCTTGGGCAGCTCACGGGTGGTGTGGTCGTACAAATAGCTGACCACCGCCACGCACGGCGTATCGTCGGGCAACGCCTCGGCTTCTCGCAGGCCGCTGCGCAGCAGGTCGCGAATGGCCTCCGAGCGCCCTTGATAACCTTGCACTTCCACCCGCCGATCGATGAGATCCAGCAGTTCTTCATCCAGCGTGATGGTGATCCGTTGCATTTTGTAACTTCCAGTAAGATGATTTTACGTAGACATCATACCCACCGCTGATTAGCCTACGCCCTCCGTTGAAGTGGGGGACGCAGTGTGAAGCAGCAGCCAGGCAAACGAAAGCCCGCCTTGTGGGGCATCCTTTTCCTCGCGGCGAGCGCCTTCGCTGAAGCCGCCGACACCCAGGCCCCAGGTCCGACACTGGTGTACTCCTGGCCCGTCAACGCGGGCCCGCTTGACCCGCGTGGCTACTCGCCGAATCAGATGTACGCCCAGGCGATGGTGTACGAACCGCTGGTGCGCTACACCCACTCCGGTACTGTCGAGCCGTGGCTGGCCACCAGTTGGAAGGTTTCCGATGACGGCAAGACCTATACCTTTATCCTGCGCGACGGGGTGCGCTTCAGCGATGGCACTGCGTTCGATGCTGCGGCCGCCAAGGCCAACCTGGATGCGGTCCTGGCCAACAGCCAACGCCACCGCTGGATGGAGCTGGTCAGCACCCTAGACCACGTAGACGCTCCGGATCGCCTGACCTTGCGCCTGGTGCTCAAGCACCCTTATTACCCAACCCTGATGGAGCTGGCCCAGGTTCGCCCGCTGCGCTTCGGCGCGCCCGCTGCCAAGCCCGGGCAGCCCGTAGGTACCGGGCCATGGGTACGTGCCGAATCACGTCTGGGCGAGTTCGACCGCTTCGTGCGCAATCCGCTGTACTGGGGGCCGAAGCCAGCCTATGGCGAGGTCATGGTCAAGGTCATTCCCGACCCCAACAGTCGTGCCCTGGCTTTGCAGGCTGGCGAGGTCGAGCTGATCCAGGGCGCCGCCGGCGAGATCACTGCCGGCACCTTCGTACGCCTGCGCGACCAGGGCTACGCCACTGCGCTGTCGGCCCCCTTGGCCACGCGCACGCTGGCCATGAACACTGGCCGTGGTGCCACTCGTGACCTGGCGGTGCGCCAGGCGATCAACGAGGCGGTGGACAAGCAGGCGATCATCGACAAGATCCTCTACGGCCTGGAGCCAAAGGCTGACACACTGTTTGCTAGCAACATGCCGTACGCAGACATTGGCCTGAGGCCTTATCCGTACGATCCCGCTCAGGCGATGCAGGCACTGGAGACTGCGGGCTGGACACTCGCTCCCGGTGCGTCCGTGCGCAGCAAAAACGGTGAGCCGCTTTCGATCGAACTGGTGTTCCTCGGCACCAGCGCCCTGCAAAAAAGCCTGGCCGAAGTGCTGCAAGGCGAGCTAGCCAAGGTCGGTATCCATATCGAGCTGCGCGCCGTGGAAGAAGGCGCCTTGGTCCGCCGCCAGCGCGACGGTGACTTCGGCATGATCTTCGCCGACACCTGGGGCGCCCCTTACGACCCGCATTCGTTCGTCAGTTCCATGCGTTATGCCGGCCACGCCGACTACATGGCCCAGCGCGGCCTGGCGATCAAGGACGAACTCGATCAGCGCATCGGCCAGGTGCTGGCCAGCACCGACGAGAAAAAACGTGCCGATCAGTACCGTTTCATCCTCACCACCCTGCACGAACAGGCCGTGTACCTGCCGATCTCGCACCTTACCGCCATCAGCGTGCGGCGTGATTCGGTGGCCCACGTGCAGTTTGGAAGCACCCTTTTCGATGTGCCGTTCGAGGCCATGACACCGAAGCAGGAGCCCTGACATGCTGCGCTACATACTGATGCGCCTGGTGTTGCTGGTGCCAGTGATGTTAGGCGTGTCGCTGCTGGTGTTCGTGCTGTTGCACCTGGGCAGTACGGACCCGGCGCTGGATTATCTACGCCTGTCGCACATCCCGCCGACCGATGCGGCCATCACCGAAGTGCGCCACACCTTGGGCCTGGATCGTCCCTTGCACGAGCAGTACCTGAGCTGGCTGTGGAAAGCCCTGCATCTGGACTTCGGTATTTCCTACCTGACGGGCCGGCCGGTGCTCGATGACCTGCTGTACTACCTGCCCGCCACCCTGCAACTCGGCGGCTTGGCCCTGGCCTGCACGCTGTTACTGTCGATTCCGCTAGGGCTGATGGCGGCACGTTGGCAGGGCCGCTGGCCCGATCATGCGGTACGAGCGGTCACCTTCCTGGGCGTGTCGATGCCCAACTTCTGGCTGGCGTTCTTGCTGATCGCGCTGTTCTCGCTGTGGCTGGGCTGGTTACCACCGCTGGGACGTGGCACGGCTGGGCACCTGGTGATGCCGGTGCTGGCCATTGCCCTGATGTCGATGTCGATAAACGCCCGCCTGCTACGCGCCAGCTTGCTCGAAGTTAGCGGCCAGCGCCATGTCACCTACGCCCGCGCCCGCGGCCTGCCCGAGCGCCGGGTATGGCGCCACCATGTGCTTCGCAACGCCTGGCTGCCATTTGTCACGGCCACCGGCATGCACGTGGGCGAGTTGATAGGGGGTGTACTGGTGATCGAAACCATCTTCGCCTGGCCCGGAGTGGGTCGTTTCGCCGTTTCGGCGGTGCTCAACCGAGACTTCCCAGTGATGCAGTGTTTTACCCTGCTGCTGACCGGTCTGCTCATGGTCTGTAACCTGGTGGTGGACGTGTGTTACGCCTGGCTCGATCCGCGCAGCCGGCTGGAGGGCGCTAGCGCATGACCGTTCTCACCACAATTCGTCGGCCGGCACTGGCCGGCCACACTGGCCTGATTATCGGAATAATCCTGGTGGGTCTTCTGATTGTCCTGGCCGTGTTCGGCCAGTGGCTGGCACCGCACGACCCTGACCTGGTCGACCTCAGTCAGCGTCTGATGCCTCCGGACGCCCGGCACTGGCTGGGCACCGATCACCTGGGCCGCGACCTGCTCTCCCGCTTGATTGTCGGCACCCGACTGTCACTGGGCAGCGTGATGCTCACGCTGGCAATGGTGTTGGCCCTTGGGCTTGTCGTGGGTGGGCTTGCGGGCTTCGTCGGCGGGCGGACCGACCTGCTGCTGATGCGTCTGTGCGATATGTTCATGACCTTCCCGACGCTGGTGCTGGCGTTCTTCTTCGTTACCCTGCTCGGTACCGGCCTGACCAACGTGATCATCGCCATCGCGTTGTCCCATTGGGCCTGGTATGCACGCATGGTGCGCGGCATGGTGATTGCTCAGCGCGGTCGCGAATACGTGCTGGCTTCGCGCTTGGCCGGCGCTTCGCGCTGGACGCGCCTGCGTCAGCATGTACTGCCAAACATCGCCGGCCCGCTGCTGGTGCTGGCGACCATGGACATCGGGCACATGATGATGCACGTCTCGGGCCTGTCGTTTCTGGGCCTGGGGGTGACGCCTCCGACCGCCGAATGGGGCGTGATGATCAACGACGCCAAGGAATTCATCTGGACCCACCCACAGTTGCTGCTGTTGCCGGGGCTGATGATCTTCTTCTCGGTAATGGCCTTCAACCTGCTGGGCGATGCCCTGCGCGACCGCCTTGACCCGACTCGGGAGCACCACTAGATGACTCCATCTACCCTGGAAGTCCGTGACCTGCGTATCGAGGGCCATGCCAGCGCATTGGTGCAGGGCGTCGATCTCCAACTGCATCGCGGCGAAGTCAGTGCACTGGTCGGGGCCAGTGGTTCAGGCAAATCGCTGAGCTGCCTGGGCATGCTCGACCTGTTGCCGGCAGGCCTTTTACGCACACAGGGCCAGTTGCTGCTCGACGACCAACCGGTGAACGCAGCCCAAGTGCGCGGCCGCCTGGCCAGCCTGGTGCTGCAAAACCCGCGTAGCGCCTTCAACCCGGTACGCAACATGGCCAGCCACGGGCTGGAAACGCTTCGCCAGCGCGGCATGACAGGTACCAGTGCCCGTGAGCGCATGGCCCATTGCTTGGAAGTCGTGGGCTTGGAAGATCAAACCCGCGTCCTGCAATCGTTCGCCTTCCAGCTCAGCGGCGGCATGCTGCAACGCATGATGATCGCCCTGGCGTTAATGGCCGAAACGCCGTTTCTCCTGGCGGACGAACCCACCAGTGATCTGGATGTGCTGAGTCAAGCGCGCTTTCTCGATCTGCTCATGGAGTTGGTCGAGGGGCATGGCCTTGGCGTGCTACTGGTAACTCACGACATGGGCGTGGTAGCGCGCTGCGCCGATCAGGTCGCGGTGATGGAGGCTGGCCGGATTGTCGAGCGGCAGCCGGTGAATGCACTGTTCAGCAACCCCACCAGCGACGTCGCGCGCACGCTGCTCGAAGCCCATCAAATCCTGTGCGGAAGCCCATTATGAGCCTGCTACATGTCCACCAATTGAGCCATCGATACCGCACTGGCGGATTGCTGCACAAACGCGGTTGGCTACAGGTCCTCGACGGTATAGATCTGGAGCTTCAGGCAGGCCAATCGCTCGGCTTGCTGGGCAGCAGTGGCAGTGGCAAAAGCACGCTGGCCCGCCTGCTGCTCGGGTTGGAAAAACCGAGCCAGGGCGAGGTGACGTTCGCCGGCCAAGCCGTCAGCCAATTACGAGGTGAATCAGCGCGTGCATTCCAACGCACCGTGCAGTTGGTGTTCCAGGACGCGCCAGGCGCATTTAATCCGCAGCGCAGCATCGGCTGGAGCATTGCGGAGCCGTTGCGTCACTTGAGCAATCTGGATCAGCCAGCCCGCCGCACACGTGCCGTTGAGTTGCTTGAACAAATGGGCCTGCGTGCCGAGCACGCAGAACGCCTGCCACAGCAACTCAGCGGAGGTCAGCTACAAAGGGCCAGCATCGCACGAGCGTTGGCGATTTCACCAAAACTGGTGGTGCTCGACGAGGCGCTATCCAACCTGGATCGTGTGCTGCAACTGCAACTGCTGCAACGCCTCGAAGCACTGCGTCGCGATCATGGCACTGCCTTCCTTCTGATCACCCATGACCTCAGTCTGGTGCGCTACTTTTGCCAGCGGGTTGTCGTGCTCGATGCTGGGCGCATGGTCGAAGACCGCCTGATAAACGGCAACCTGTCGTTTGACCACCCGGTAGGGCAACAGCTGCAAGCCGCCGTGCTGCCTGAACGCCCAACAAAGGCCGGCGCTCGGGTGAATGGATCTTTCGTGTGAGCAAATGAGCGTAATGGGCACTCATCCTCAGCGGGTAGAAAGCAGGCGGTCAGCACTGTGCGCTATCGGCCACCGGTACCAGGCCCCTTTGTAGATCACGTTATCGCGACCCTGCGTAGCGCATTTAATTTTCAGCTGCCTGGTTAACCTAAATAAGGTCAGGCTTCGCGACCGGCCGCTTCGGGTCGAGAGCGGCCAGTCGCGAAAGGCCGCTTACGACCCATAGCGGACATCTGTAAACGGTACTGACCAGAGCTATGGAACGCCGCCTGCTCTGGGGTGGTGGGGGGGCGGCCTTGGATGCAGGCACGCCCAATAGCAGACCACCAAGGCAACGCACAGACGTTTTTGTGAACCGAAGGAAGTTTTGCTATAACAGCCGGCCACCTCAAAGGAATGAACCTATGACAACCAAATCTGTAATTTTTCTCACCGCTGCGCTTGCTTCAGGTTTCGCCATGGCGGCGGGTGAGCCTGATTATTCAGTGTCAGAAGAGCATTGCACTCCTGAGTACTGGGAGAATCTACCAGATGGCAAGAAGACGGAAGATCTAATCGATAAGTGCGATGCTCTGGAGCCATCCGAGAACGGCGGTTCTGGGCAAAAGACCCGCTGAGCGCGATCCGAAGGATAAGGAGCCCGTAGGCTCCTTATTGGCGAGGTGGCTTGTCAGGCTAGATGCTCAGAAATTGTCTTCTGGGCTTTTCTTGAATTCCCATTCGGTCATCTTCTTCGCGGCGATGAAACTCTTGCAGTTTGCGATGAACTCGTTACGGTTCGATTCTTTCGACAAACTCGCCAGATTCTTTTCGTACATCTGCGGAGCACAGTTGTCTGCTGTCGGCTCGGGTACTTTTTCCTCTGAGCAGGCTGCCAAAATCATGGCCAATCCCATGGCTGCACCCAGCCGAGCCAATTTGATATCCATATTGTGATCCTTAGGTCATTGCGTTCAGCTTGGTAGTGGGCTCCCTTGAGCCCGGCAGTAGCCTAAAGCGCGGGGGCGTGAAACACCAGCCTCGGCCATTTCTCTCGCTATACACCAACGGACGTTTTGTGTCGAAAGCAGCCATTTACGACCGGTAACTAACGCTCCCGAGCGTGCACATCGAGCGAATCATGCGCAGGACCAGCGAGCAACTCTCGCCGTTTGACGGCAAAAGCACAGTCCTGTCAGCTACAAGACTCAGGCCGCTGGCTAAAACTGTCCAACTTTTCGGGGGCAGACCACTTCGTGGGAGCAGGTTTAGCCGCGAACACCGGCACTGCAAACCACCTGGCAGCGACCAACCATTGCCCTGTCACTCGACAGCAACTCGGCCGATAGCCAGCACCTGGAGGTTGGGTAGCCCGGTGGATGTCCACTTTCGGCCAGCAACGGCCAGCCTCTTGAGCCACTTCAATTAACTGATTGTTGAAGTTATCAGGGGCCGAAAAAGCTCACTCGGTCGAAGGGGCAGATACTTTGCCGCCCAAGCGGATTAGTTCATTGGAGAAGCACAGTCCGATGATGATCAGTGCCGCTCCCACGTACAGGCTTTCGCGCGGTACCTCATTGAGCACCACAAATGCCAGCAGCGCGGCGAACAGGGGTTCGGTCAGCTCCAGCGCCTGCACTTGTGATGGTTTGAGATACTCGATGGCCTTGGTGGTGCAGAAGAAACCCAGGACTGTCGGCAGCGTGGCCAGCGCCAGTAGTACAGCGATCGCCAGCAGCGACAGCTCTCCTGTCACGAAACCATTGGCCGCAGCCGGCATCAGCAGGTACAGGCTGCCAAAGAACAACAATTGTCGGGTGAAATGCAGCCCTCCCGATACCCCCATCCTTTTCATGGCAACCGAAAAGGCCCCATAGCCACATCCACCAATCGAAGCAAGCACTGCGCCTTGCAGCGTGAAGCCTTCTCCCAGGTCGGCGCCAAAAATCACCGTAATACCGGCGATGGCCAAGCCGGCGCCAACCATTGCGTTGGCGGTAATGGGGTCATGAAGGACCATGCGTCCAAAGAGAATCGACGATATGGAGGCGCTCGCCATCAGAATGACGACGACGCCCGCCGCCGCGTAATGGCTATAGGCCGAGGTTTCAAAGTGGAACAACACGAAAATTCCGAGAAAGGCACAAATGGCTGCGTGAAACCACTTGGCAGTGGTCGCGGGTCGCTTGGAAAACAGGAGCAGGACTGACAGTATCAGGCAGCCGAGAACTGTCTTAATTAAGGCGATGCTGCTGGAGTTGAATCCACTGTTCATCAACACCTTGCTAAGTACGCCGATTGTCGCATTCAGGGCCGCGGCGCAGAGTGCAAAGAGGACGCCTTTGCCAAAATAGGATTGCATTAGTACATTCCTTGTCACGGGTCTTTAGAGTACGGAGAGGTCTTGCTGACATAGGGCCACGCGCTTCGAACGCGAGCTCGCTGTCTTACGTATTTCTTGAGCCATTACGGCCGGCCTGCCTTAGTGGAGAAACTGATCCTTGACGTAGTGCACCGTCTTCTCCAGCGTGCGCGCCATATTGGGATGAGTTAACTGATACTTGCGTTCCAATTGCTCGCTATCACTCATGTCGAAGCGCTGCGTATGGATGAAGTGCAATGACTCGTCGCTGATCGCAAATCGTGCTGCCAGCCCGGGAATCGTCAAAAGCCACCTGAGCAACCTTATCGGTACATGCCGGCGGGGCGCCTTGACCTCCAGCGTTTTTGCGATCTGCTCAAGCATCCCGTGCAGGCTCAATGTGTATTCATAGAGCGCCAGCGCCTGCCGGTTGGCCATCGAGGGATCGAACGCCACATAGGTCATCATCGCCACCAGGTAGTCAACGCTGACTAATGGCAACCAGTGCTTGGGGGAACCGGGGACCGCTTTGAACCGACCTTGTGCCAGATTTCGAATGAGTGCGACCAGAGGTTGTCCCTCCAGTATGTGCCCACTCTCGCTGTGGCCACACACCGTAGCAGGATGAACGATCGTGTAGTCCGCGCCCGCATCCTGCATATAACGGATGACTGCAAAATGTGACTCGATCTTGCTTCCTTCGTAACCACCTACACGGCCGTAGACTTTGTGCCAACTTGTGTTTTCAGGGCACTCTATATCAACACCGATACTGGCAAGGTGGTTAAGGTTTTTCAGCATAAAGCCGCCCACCATCAGCAATCGGATGCTCTGGCTCGCCGCAAGCTTGGCGACCCTCAGCGCCCCAAGCACATTGACTGATTGGGCGCGCTCCATTGTCAGCCCCCAGGAAAACTCCGCCGCGAGGTGGAAGATCACAGAGGTCGAAGACACGCACTGCTTGTCCGCTTCGCTGAGCCCAAGCCCGTCTATGCTGATATCGCCCTCAACGGCATGGACATAGGCAGGATTACCGCCCAGTTGACCTACCTGTTTTCTAAGACGCTCAATGTTGCCAGGGGTGCGCATAAGCACCCAGGTCTTGTACCCTGCAGCAGTAAGACGGGCCAGTAAATGTTGCCCCACAAATCCACTGCCGCCTGTGACGAAGCATTCCACGCTCATGCCTGATCCCTTGTTTGGATAATGGGCGCAGGCTAAGGTGTAGAGCACGCTCTACAGTCAAGGAGTTTTTAGTGTGAACGTTGGAGAATTAGAGCGCCGCAGTGGCGTCGGTCGGCATACATTGCGCTATTACGAACAGCTCGGGCTTATCGTGGCACAACGACAAGCCAACAATTACCGCAGTTACAGCGATCAGACGGTTGTTGACCTGGCCTTTATTCAGAGCGCCCAGAGTGGCGGTTTTTCCCTCGCTGAGATTGGAGAAATTCTTGCAGCCAAGCGAGGCAATAAGATCGATTGCGCGCAAGGCGCAGCTTTAGTTGCCAGCAAGATGGTCGAAATTCAAGCGAAGATCGCCAAGCTTCAAGCCGCTTATGTCTTTCTGAACGCAGAGCATGCGAAGCTTGAAGCCAGTGCCATTGCCAACGGTCTGATTACCCCCTTAGCTGCACATCTGCATGCCTCTACGCCATAACCTCCCGGCAAGGCCATTTGCAAGACCAGTTGCTTCCAGGCCTTCATAGGCCTGCCGGGAAACCTTGCGGCCAATCAGCCAATGACTGCCGGTGTCGAATGGCCGCTATGGGTCGATAGCGGTCAGTCGTGACTGTCTGCTTTCGACCCATTGCGGACGTCCGTCAGAGACTGCTTTCGGCTCATACCCGTCGTTCAGAAGGGGCCGCAAAGGCCTGAAACAGACTGTAGGCAATACTAGGGCGGTCTCTGAAGTACTGCGTTTGCATGTTGAGTCATAGGTCATCACGTTTTAGCGGCAGGTTTGAGTCGGAAGCTGACGCCCATACGGTTAAAAGCGTTCATTGCGGCAATGGCCGCTGTCAGGTCGACAAGGTCCTTTTCGGCAAACATTGCCGATGCTGCTGCGTAAGCTTCGTCGGATACATGTGTCTCGCTTACCCGCGTGACTTCTTCTGCCCAGGCCAATGCTGAGCGCTCCTGATCCGAGAACAAATAGTGCGCTTCATGCCATACTGGTACTAACAGCACTTTGTCCACTGAAATACCTGCTTTGATCAGATCGCGTGAGTGCAGATCGATGCAATGGGCGCAGCCGTTGATTTGAGACACCCTGAGAAACACGAGGTGAATCAACGGGGCTGGCAAATTTGTCGCGGTGGTCACGAAATGATGCAGCCCGCCAAGGGCCTTGGCTGCACCAGGCGAAGCTTCAAACCAATTGAGTCGACTCATGATTTCTTTTCCTGTCTTTGAGCAATGAAGAGGGTGACATGCGGATTGCCGCTTGACGGCACACCGCCCAGCTAATGTGCAAACCTATACGCTTGAATTCGATGATGTTCTTAAAGCGGGCTGCAGACTTGATCCACACCATGGCTATCCCTACCAAAGAACGTCTGCACCTCACCGTACCCTGTTTCCCTCCCAGTATTCAGTGACTCCACACCCTTGGCGGTACCTTCAACGGTGAAGTAGTACACGTGATTGAGACCGATGGTGGCGAGGACGGCGGACAGGTAGGATCGCAGAAAGTCGGGTTGACGGGCATGCTGGCCGCTGATGTAGCCCCCGCAAGCTATTGCGACGTAAACCGGACGATCCGTCAGCGATCCGACTTTGCCTTTGGCGGTGCCCAGAAACGTTTTGCCCACGCGTACCACCTGGTCGATCCACATCTTGAGTGGGGCGGGCACGCTGTAGTTGTGCATCGGCGTGGCAATCAGCAGTACGTCGCATGCCTGCAGTTGGTCGATCAACTCGTCGGAACGGCTCAACGTACCCTCCTGACCGCTTGCTATGACTACGCGCTGATTGGCTAACGCCTGGGCGTAAGGCGCATCGACTGGGGCCAAGGAGTTGAGGTCTAAATCGGTCAACTGGATACCCCTTCTGCCGGCCTGACTGGCCAAGGCAAACAGGATCTGCTGGGACAGTTTCAGACTTTCCGAATCCTCTGCATTGGGGCTGGCGACCAGGCGAAGAATGCGCAAAGGAGCAAGTGGCTGTTGTGACGATGTCATGAGGTTCGCCTCCTTGGATGTGCGTGCGGGTTATGGCGTATCGAACTGTTTCTGAAAGCGCAGTGCACCCGTCAACAGGCCTTCACGGAAGTAGAAGCGTTGCGCGCGGGCGTTGGCCAAACCCGTGTCGAGCACCAGGCGTGCACAACCGCTGGCGCGGGCCAGTCGCTCCAAGGCTTGCAATAAGCGCGAGCCCCACTGACCTCCCCGCTGAGCCTCGGCGGTTACAAGGTCATCGACATACAGGAATGCGCCGTAGACCAGGTTTTCCTGTAAGCGGTAACCAGCCAGTGCCACAAGAACGCCTAAGTCATAAGCACCAATCAGGCGATAGCCTTCAACGCGCATACGCTCGATGCGGCTGACGAAGTCAGCTTCGCTCGTCAGATGAGGGCGCAATTGCTGCATTACCGGGAATGCGCTGCAGAGGTCATGGGTGCTGTCCAGGGGGCGCAGGGACGTGTCGGCCAGGTCGAGCACGCTGGGTATGAAGTTGTGCAAAGGGGATGTCATGGGAGTTGCCCTCATGAGTAGGTGATGGCGCTATATTGGACTACCATTGACCCACTTGATTGAGCCAAGAAATGGGATATGAACTAGGCCATGATGACCTCCCCTAAGCCGCCTTTTGCTCCCTTGGAAGAGCAGTCTGCCTTGCCTCTGTATCGTCAACTGTACGACCGCGTACTGGCCGCCGTTGCCGCAGGCACGTTGTCCCCCGGTGACCGCTTGCCGTCGGCGCGCGCCATGGCCAAGGAGCTGGGGGTGGCCCGTGGCACCGTCGAATTGGCCTATTCGCTGCTGGCCAGCGAGGGTTACCTCCTGGCGCTCGGGCAGAAAGGCACCGTAATCAATCCTGAACTGCAGAAGCCCGTGTCGGAGGCCACCGCATTACCAGTCAGCAGCCAAGTGATCGAAGACGCACCTGATTCGCTCTGGCGTCCACCGCAGCTGTTGCCGTTCCAGATGGGGGTACCGGCGCTGGATGCATTTCCGCGCAAGATATGGGCGCGTCTCGGTGCTCGGTATCTCCGTGGGATGCGTCTTGGAGATCTGGACTATCCGGCACCCCACGGCCTGGCAGCGTTGCGCAGCGCCATTGCTTCGTATCTGCAGGTGTCCCGAGGTATCGATTGCGGTGCCCATCAGGTGTTTATCACCAGCGGTTGGCGCAATAGCCTGTCCTTAGTCGCACATACCCTGTTGCAGCCAGGCGAGTGCGCCTGGGTGGAAGACCCGGGCTATCCCACTACGCGCCAGGTGCTTCGCCAGTTCGGCCTGGACCTGGAAGCGGTGCCGGTTGATGCCGAAGGCATGAACGTAGAACACGCCATCGCGGGTTCTCGGACTGCTCAGGTCGTCATGGTGACACCAGGGCATCAGAGCCCGCTGTCGATGGCACTGTCGCTGCCACGCCGGCAACTGCTACTCGATTGGGCTGCCCGCACCGGTGGCTGGATTGTCGAGGACGATTACGACGGCGAGTACCGCTACGTCAGCCGTCCACTTCCAGCGCTGGCCAGCTTGGATCGCCATGGGCGCGTGCTGTATGCCGGCACCTTCAGCAAGGTGCTGTTTCCCGGTATTCGCCTGGCTTATCTGGTGGTGCCGCAGGCGCAGGTGGCAGCGTTCGAGCGCGTCGGCCGGGCCTTGTTTGCTGCCGGGTCACCGTCAATTACCCAGGCTTTGGTGGCGGAGTTCGTTGCCGAGGGACACTTCGCTCGGCATATCCAACGCATGCGCCGCCTCTACAACGAGCGACGGGCATTGACCATCGAAGCACTGGACCGGAGTTTGCCGAAGGGTCTGCAGGTGGAACGCTCGCCAGGCGGCATGCACTTAGTACTGCGTTTGCCGGAGGACGTAAGCGACACCGCCCTGGCCGAGCAGGTGCTGGCCAGGGGTATGTCGGTACAAGCGTTGTCGCGCTGGGCTGCGTCATCGCAGCGTCAGTCAGGTCTGCTCCTGAGTTTTACCAACTGCGCCACGACGGCTCCAGGCGAGCAGCTTGGCGCGTTGATCAGCAAGTTACTCAGTTGAGGTTGGCCTTGTTCAGGCCGAACAGCTCATCGGACGAGCCGGGGATCGCCTGGAAGGCCACATTGAGGCGATTCCAGCCATTGATGGCGACGATTAGGAACGACAAATCCGACAGCTCCTGCTCGGAAAACTGCTCAAGCGCACTCGCATACAGGCTGTTGGAGATACCATGAGGCGGCAGTTGGGTTAGGGCTTCAGTCCACTCCAGCGCCGCCCGCTCTACTGGCGAAAACAGCCCTGACTCACGCCATACGGCCACGTGGTGAAGACGCAGCTCGCGCTCGCCATGGATCTTGGCCTCTTTCACATGCATATCCACGCAGAACGCACAGCCGTTGAGCTGCGAAGCGCGCAACATGATCAGGTGGGCAAGATCGGCCAGTGGCGGTTTCTTGCTCAGTTGTAGGGTGAGTTCCACCAGTTTGTTGGACGCTTGGGGAGACAGCTTGAAGTAATCAAGGCGGTTGTTCATGGGTAGTTGCTCGCAGTGGGTGGAGTTTGTTGGAGCCCACTGTAGCAACGCTTGGAATAGCCCCACAGGGCCAAGATGGTAGCTTCGAACTAGGCCATGTCTGTATCGAAGTACGCCATGAACACCCATCGAGCGGTATGGTCGAAGGGGCGCTATAGGCCGTTCATTGCCCTCCGCGAATGGCCGCAATGGGTCGATAGCAGCCATTGGCGATAGCTCCCAAGCAGGGGGATGTTGCTTCCCGTGCCCCCCTAACACCGCCAAGCACCCTGAAAAACTGTATATCCATGGCATTCGAAGGCAGGCGAGGGCGAGTCATCTGTGAGCCAAGTTTCGGGAATGTAAAGCGATTGGCAGAACGCCGGGGAGGGTGCGTTGGCGGGGGGATGGGCCGAAAATCGGTTCCAAAACTGAAACGGCGACCCTTTTAGTATGCGGCCTGTAGCCATGCCGTTTCGTCTTTGTTGTGGAATCGATCAAGTATCGCGCCAGGCGATACCTGCCAGCACGAAATACGCATTCTTGCTCAGGCGCATTCGCGTATAAGCCTGTTCATGCGCTATCGACGTCTGGACCTCAACCTGCTGGTCGCCCTGGATGTGCTGCTCGAAGAGTGCAGCGTCAGCCGGGCTGCGCAGCGTCTCAACCTTGGCCAGTCTGCGACCAGCGCTGCGCTGGGCCGGTTACGCGAGCACTTTCAGGACCCGCTTTTGTTGCCGGTAGGGCGAGGCCTGGAACCGAGTGCCCTGGCGCGCCAACTGGCACCTAAGGTGCGCGAAGTGCTGAGCCTGACGGGCGAAGTGGTGGAGATGTCGGCGGCATTTGACCCCGCCCGCTGTGACCGGCGCTTCATCCTGGTGGCCTCGGACTATGTGGCGGCCACCCTGGTTCCGGCGGTCAGTCGCACCTTGGCGCGGGTTGCGCCCGGTGTTTCGCTGGTGGTGCGTGACCTGCCGCTGCCGCGTGACGGCGATGTGGTGGCCGAGGCGCTGGACTATCGCCGCAGCGACCTGGTGATCGTGCCGCAGCCGCGCATCAACCCGCGCTACCCTCACGCCTCGCTGCTCCAGGATGAGCTGTGTTGCATCGTCTGCGCAGACACCCCCGGCTACCAACAGGACCTGAGCCTGGCCGATTACTGTGCGGCCGGGCACGTGGTGCGTGAATTCAGCCATGGCCAGAACCTTTCGCTGGACACCCAGCACCTGCGCGAGATGGGTATCGAACGGCGACTCGATGTGGCAGTGCAGAGCTTTGCCCTGATGGCCGAATTCGTCGTCGGCACGCCGCGTATCGCCACGCTGTTCCGCCGCCAGGCCGAGGCGCTGGCGCGACGCTACCCCCTGCGGGTGCTGGCGTCGCCCATTGTCTTTCCGGTGGCCTCGCAAGTCCTGCAGTGGCAGCCGCAGCAAGCCTCTGACCCGGCCCTGGCCTGGCTTCGCCAGGTGCTGACGGAGCAGGCCGAGGCGCTGGATCAAGGCTGATGGTCGCCGGTATCTGCGACCAGCCCGTGGCTTTCGATGGCCAGCAGGGCGCAGCGCTCGTCGTTGTCCGAGGTGTCGCCACTGACGCCGATCGCACCCAGCACGCAGCCCTCGGTATCACATAGCAGGATGCCCCCGGGCATGGGAATCACCTCGCCGTCGGTTAGGCTGTTGATGGCCGCGAAGAATGCCGGCATCGCTTGGGCACGGCGAGCCAGTTCGCGGCCACCCAAGCCCATGCCCAGGCAACCACGGGCCTTGCCGGTAGCGATCTGCGGGCGCAGGAAGCTGGCCTGCTCGTCGCGCAGCACCGCCAGTGGATGCCCTGCGCTGTCGAGCACGGCGGCTGCCAATGGGCGCATGCCCAGGGTGCGGGCGTGGCGCAGGGTGGTGGCGGCCAGTTGCGCAGCCAGTTCGAAGTCCAGGGTAGGCATGGTCACAGGCTCCATTTGCCGAGTTCGGCTACGCGGTCGCGGGTGTAGAGGTCGGTCCATTTCAGCGAGTTGAAGTCCGACACCTGTTTGGGGTTGTAGCCCGTGCGTTGCAGGCGCACCGGCTCGCCGGCCTTGTACACGGCCAGCAGGCGACTGCGGTCCTGGAGGATGCGGATGTCGTCCAGGGGCGAGCCGTCCAGCACCAGCAGGTCGGCCTGCTTGCCCGGCTCGAGCGTGCCGAGGGTCTCGCCCTTGGGCATCAGCCGTGCGCCGACGTTGGTGGCGGCGTACAGCGCCTCGGCCGGGGTGAAGCCCAGGCGTCGTACCAGCAATTCGAGTTCGCGGGCATGCCATTCTCCATAGGGGGTGATGGCAAAGCCGCTGTCGCTGCCGCAGGCAAAGGGCACGCCGGCAGCCTTGGCGCGCTTGAGTACCGGTGTGCCCACCTCCAGCGTGCGTGCGCAGTAACCGGCGTAGCCGGTGCTGATGGCGGGGTCGTGGGGCTGGCAGAAGTCCACGGTGTTCTGTGGGAAGGTCATGGTCGGGGCCAGCACGCTGCCTGCCTCAAGCAGCGCCTCGATGCAGGCATCGTCCATGTAGAAGGCGTGGAACACCAGGTCTACGCCGGCCTTGGCGGCATACATGACCGCCTCGCGGCCATAGGCGTGGGTGGCGACGCGGCAGCCGAGGCGATGGGCCTCATCGACCATTTCACGGGTTTCGTCGGCGGTGAAGGCGGCGATGATTTCACCGTTGGGGCGACGGTGGGTGCCGTCCATGGCGATCTTGATCAGGTCCACGCCATCCTTGGCCTGCTTGCGGATTTGCGCGATGGCTTCGGTACGGCTGGTGACCAGCGCGGCGGTGAAGTATTCCGGCGCGCCGACACGGCTGGGGAACCAGTCGTTCAGGCTCTGCCGGTTGGTGATCACGCGGCTGCTGGCGCCGATGCGCGGCCCCTCGAACAGGCCGGCATTGACCGTGTTGCGCACGGCGATGCTGAGCTGGCCGCTGTCGCCGGGGCAGACCATCGAGGTCACGCCTGCGGCCAGTACGTGCTGGGCAAAGAACAGGCCGCGCAAGGCGCGGAATTCGTCGCTGGTCCAGATGTCGATGTCCTCTTCGCTCTGGGCATTGCCGAACGCCAGGTGGGTGTGCACATCCACAAGCCCAGGCATGACGAAATGCCCCTGGGCTTCACGGTCACCAGGCCGAGGGCGCGGTGCCTCTGCGGTCGGCCCGACATGGCGGATCACGCCGCCTTCGATGATCAGCGTGTGCAACGGGCGGGCCTGCAGGCCCGTGCCATCGAACAAGGTGGAACAGTGCAGATGAAGGGCGCTCATGGACGAATTCTCCTCGTCTTGTTGTTTGCCGGCAGGCTAGGCCGTGAGCGCTGCCACGCACCAACAGATGCTGTCGATGGCCCGCCATCGATGCCGTCGATACCTGGCCAAGCCCTTGTCCTTTCTGGGCTGCACGGGAGAAGTCGGGCGGACTCAGCGAGTATCGGCAGTGGCGATGCCTGGCATGGCGATTGGCGATTTTTCCTCGGGGCGGGAGTGGCGCGAGGATGCGTTCGCCAATCAATCACCGAGGACAATTCCATGAAGGCTATTCAAGATGTGTTGCTGGGCCTGGAGGCAGAACGCCAGCGGGCCCTGGTACAGGAAGACCATGCCCGGCTCCACACGCTGTTCGACGATGACCTGCTTTACGTGCACACCACCGGGCTGGTGCACGACAAGCCGCAGTACCTGGACTATGCCCGTGACGCTGTGCGTTACCTGGCGGTAGAGCGTGGCGAGTTGACGGTGAGGGTGTTTGCCGATGGCCTGGCGCTGATGAGCGGGGCGCAGTGCAACCTGCTGCAAAAGCGTGGCGGCGGCGAGCCGGTGCGCGCCGAAGGCTTCGCCACGCAGCTGTGGGTGAAACGCGAGGAGGGGTGGCGGATTGCAGCGTTCCACGGCACGCGGGCACCGGCCTGATGACGCGGTGACCCGCCAGCAGGTACCCGGTCAGCCCTTGATGAGGCTGGCCGGGTACCTGCTGGCGCGGGAGGTCAGGCGGTATGGCCACCGAGGGTCTCGGCGACCCAGTCGGCGATGTAGTGGCCGGCGTTGATGCTGTTGTCGAAGCTGGAGTGCTGCACGCCGCCTTCGCGGTCGGTGAAGATCTTCAGCTCACGTTTTGGGCTGTTGAGCAGTTGCTCGTAGGTGCGATGCGCCCATTTGAGCGGGATCTGCGAGTCTTTCTCGCCGTGGGTGACCAGGAACGGCACGCGAATGCGCTCCAGCACGCCGTCCAGGTGCACGTTTTCAGCGATACGCATGAAGTCGTCCATGTCCTTCGCCCCCCAGACCCAGCACACGTGTGCCCAGTAGTGTGGCACCGGGAAATTGCCTTCCTTCTCCAGGCGGCGCTTTTGCACATCGCGCCAGTCGTGGTTGGCGCCCCACACCACACCGCAGGCGAAACGCGGCTCGAACGCCACCGCGCGCGGGCAGTAATAGCCGCCCAGGGACACACCTTCCAGGCCGATGCGCCCAGGGTCGACGTCGGCGCGGGTTTCCAGCCAGTCCACCACGCGGCTGGCCCAGTGCTCGCTGTCGAAGCGTGCGGTCAGGCCGTGCAGGCGTAACGCCTCGCCAGTGCCGGGCTGGTCGATGATCAGCGACGACACGCCGCGCTTGGCCAGCCAGGCGGGCAGGCCGACGCGGTACTTCATCTCCTTGGTCGAATCCAGGCCGTTGACCTGCACCAGCAGAGGCGCTGGGCCGCTGACGCCCTCGGCGCGCACCAGCAAGCCCGAGAGGTGCTTGCCCTCATAAGGGATTTCCACCCGCTCGCAGTTTTCTGCGGACAGGTCGATACCCCGCGCGAAGGTGTCCAGGAAGCGCTGGTACAGGCCTGCGCGACCCGGCGCGCCATGGGCCTGCAGGCGTTCGCAGGTGAGGTAGTAGGTGGCGGCGCGGTTGTATTTCTCACCGGCGGAGAGGCGTCGCCCAGCCGCTTCGTCTTCCTCGGCCAAGGCGCAGAGTTTGTCGGCCATGTTCGACCAGGTTTCCCTGAAGGCCTGGGTACCGGCAGCGTCTGGCTGCTTGGCGGCTTCCAGCAGTGGTGCGCACATTTCTTCGATTTCGCCCATGCGGGCGCCCATCTCGATGGCCAGGTCCACCGAGAGGTTCCAGACGTAGTTGGTGGGAAAGTAACGGAACATTTGTTGTTGTCCTTCTGCGGTCGTTGGGTACGGCGCCCACAACTGCGGCAGGCACGCAGGGCGCGGTTCGCAAGCAAGGTACGCAGGCAGGGCAGGGCGGGGCCAATCGTGATAAGGGATGCGAGGTATCGTGAAACGCGATGCCCCGGCACCGTTGCGGTGGCCGGGGCGATGGTGGCGGTTCAGGCGGTGGCGCGCAGGGCACCTGGCTGCGTCTCGGCGCGCTGGATGAACTCGCTGATGCGCTCGCGTAGCCAGCGGTGCATGGGGTCACCCTCCATGCTGCGGTGCCAGAGCATGAACTCGCGCATTACCGGGATCTTCACCGGTGGCGGCAGGATGCGCAGGGGCAGGTAGCCGGCGTACAGCTCGGCCAGGCGACGGTGCATGGTCGCGATCCGCGGGGTGCCCACCAATAACTGGGGCAAGGTGTTGAAGTCGTTGGTGATCACTTCCAGGCGGCGGTTGAAGCCGTACTGGTTCATGAACCAGTCTTCGATACTCAGGTGGCGGTTGCGGCCAAAGCCCACCGAGATGTGCCCCATCTGCATGTACTGCTCCAGGCTCAACTGCTCGCCGACCTCGGGGTTGTCGCGCCAGACCATGCAGACATGGTCTTCCTCGAACAGCAGCTGTGCCGGATGGCCGTCGATCAGGTAGCGCTCGGGCACGATCATCATGTCGACCTCGCCGCGCATCAGCAGCTCGGCGCTGCCGTCGCCGGGGCTGATCATTTCGAAGGTAATGTGCGGCGCCTGCTGGTGGATTTTCTGGAGAACCTGGGCGAACAGCACGCTGATCAGGTAATCCGAGGCCACCAGGCGGAAGTGCCGCTTGCTGCTGGCCGGTTCGAACACCGGCTTGGCAGTGATTGACGAACGAATGGTCAGCAGCACCTCGCGCACCGGCTTGGCAAGCTCCAGGGCGTAGGGCGTGGGCTGCATCTTGCGGCCGACCTGCACCAGCAGTTCGTCCTCGAAGAAAGTCCGCAAGCGGCCGAGCACGCCACTGGTGGCCGACTGGGTCATGTGCAGGCGCTCGGCAGCACGGGTGATGTTCTGCTCATCGAGCAGGATGTCCAGGGCAACCAGCAGGTTCAGATCAAGGTGGTGAAAGCGCATGTGATAGCTCTCGGTTCTTGTAGTTATTTTCGCGATACCTTCCCGCTGGATTACCGATACGTCAATACCTTCCCCTGCTGCAGCCAGCCAACGCCAGGCGCCATGGGCTGGCGCGCAGGTATCGCGATTGCCGATGCCTCGCATCCCGACATGCGATTGGTCACTCCGGCCCACCACCGAGCAACCTGCGCTCCAGTCGAACGGCCGCCATGCCGCCGCGACCCACTACCGGTGACCCTGCCTCGCCGAATAACAATTTCAATGGAGTGGTAGCCATGAACATTCTTGGTCTCGACGCGCTGGTATTCGGCGTCGACGATATCCAGGCCTGTGCCGAATGCTTGCAAGACTACGGCCTCACGGCCGTGCAACTGGACGCCGACGGCGGCCGTTTCGAAGCGCTGGATGGCACCGCGATCATCATCCGCCGCGGCGACGACAGCCGCCTGCCGCCAGCGCTGGGCCCTACGCCGTCGCTGCGTGAAACTATCTACGGCGTGGCCGCCGCGACGGACCTGGAGGCGATCGCCGACGAACTGGGCCGTGACCGCGCGGTGCACCGCGACGCCGGCGGCGCACTGCATACCGTCGATGACCTGGGTTTCGCCATCGCCTTCCAGGTGACCTGCCGCCGCGCCTTCGAAGCGCCGGCTGACCTCACCAATGCCCCTGGCAGCGCGCCGCAGCGCCCGCTCAACCAGCTGGGCATCGCTCCAGACATGCCGGCCCTGCCACGCACCTTGTCCCACGTGGTGTACTTCGTGCCCGACGCGGCCAAGGGCGAAGCGTTCTACCGCGACCGCCTGGGCTTCGTCACCACCGACAGCTTCATCGGCGTCGGCCCGTTCATGCGCACAGCCGGCATGGACGACCACCACTGCCTGTTCATGATCCAGACGCCGCCGCACATGCAGGGCTGCGAGCACTTCACCTTCCACATGGGCAGCGGCACCGAGGTGCTTCTGGCCGGCACGCGCTTCCAGCAGAACGGCTGGACCAGCTTCTGGGGGCCGGGCCGGCATCTGCTGGGCTCCAACTGGTTCTGGTACTTCAACAGCCCGCTCGGTTGCCACATCGAGTACGACGCCGACATGGACAAGCACGATGACGCGTGGGCGGCGCGCCAGGCGCCGATGTCGGCCGACAACTCGCAGCTGTTCCTGTTCACCTCGCGGGAGAAATGGGCACCGAGCGGCCCACCGCCGAAGCAGGGTTGAAGCATGGGTTGCGTGGCGCTGTGCCGGCTCGATGCGCTGGGCGAAGGCCAGGCGCGCGGCTTCGACCCGCAGGGCCAGGGCGCGGACAGCGTGTTCGCCCTGCGCCACCGGGGCCAGGTCAGGGTCTACCGCAACCTTTGCCCGCACCTGCTGGTGCCGTTGGAGTACCGCAAAGATCGCTTTCTGAGTGCCGATGGCCAGTGGGTCGTGTGCTATGCCCACGGCGCGCGCTTCCGGCCCGAGGACGGCGCCTGCGTCCACGGCCCCTGCCGTGGCGAGGCCTTGCAGGTGCTGGTGCACCAGGAAGTGGACGGCTGGTTGCTATTGCCGCTGGTGCAGCTCGAACGCTGACCTATCGCGCCGCGCGATAGGTCGCATCCCGCGACGCGATTGGTCAACGCCCGGCACAGCCGGGAAGCTGTGCCCAGGCACAGGAAACGGTCGCCTCGCATGACGGGGCGGACAACAAGAACAAGACGTGAGACATGCCATGAATACTGTGAACAACGTGCTGATCGTGGGTGGCGGGATTGGCGGGCTGTGCGCTGCCATCGCCCTGCGCCGCAAGGGCATTGCCGTCGATTTGGTCGAGTTGAAGACCGAGTGGACCGTCTACGGGGTCGGCATCATCCAGCAGAGCAACGTGGTGCGCGAGATGCACCGCCTGGGCCTGCTCGAAGCCTACCTTGATGCGGCCTACGCCTTCGAAGACGTGGCCATCTACACCACCGAAGGGCAGCAGCTGGCGCGCATCCCCGGCCAGCGCCTGGCCGGCCCGCAGTACCCGGCCAACGTCGGTATCTCGCGCCGCGCCCTGCACAAGGTGCTGAGCGAAACCGCCATCGAACTCGGCACGCGGGTACGCCTGGGCACCTCGGTGGAAAGCTTCGAGCAGGATGCCAGCGGCGTGGATGTCCTGTTCAGCGACAGCAGCCAAGGCCGCTACGGGCTGGTGGTCGGCGCCGATGGCTTGTTCTCGAAGGTGCGCGGCTTGCTGTTCGGCGACCAGTACCAGCCGCGCTTCACCGGCCAGTCGGTGTGGCGCTACAACTTCCCGCGGGCCGCCGGCATCGACCATCTGGCCAACTACCAGGGGCCATCGGGCAACGCTGGCCTGGTGCCGCTGGCCGATGACCTGATGTACCTGTTCACCACCTCGCATGAGCCCGGCAACCCCTGGATGGAGCCCGCCACCTTGGCGCAGGACTTGCGCCAGCGCCTGGCCGGTTTTGGTGGGCTGATCGGCGAGTTGCGCGAGCTCATCGATGACAGCGCCGAGGTCGTCTACAAGCCGTTGGAGGCGGTGTTCGTCGACGAACCCTGGTACCGCGGCCGCGTGCTGCTGATCGGTGATGCCGCCCATGCCACCACGCCGCACCTGGGGCAGGGCGCCGGCATGGCCATCGAGGATGCCGTGGTCCTGGCCGAGGAACTCACCACCGACGGCAGCCTCGACGTACAGCTGCAGCGCTTCATGGGCCGGCGCTTCGAACGCTGCAAATTCATCAGCGAGATGTCCCTGCTGGCCGGCGAGAAGGAGGTCCAGCGTGACCCGTCCTTCGACCGCATCGGCTTGGTCAAGCAGATGCTGGAGGTTACCGCGCAACCGATCTGATTCCCTGACCGGCGCGCCCTGCCTGCCTGGCGCACCGGCCCCTAAGCCAACACCGACGCACAAGAACAAGAAAGAGGAAACCACGATGTTGACTCGCAAAGGTGCATTCGCACGGCCAGTGCCGGCACTCAAGCCCCTCAGCCTGGCGCTTGTCGCGCTGGCTGCAAGCCAGGCGCAGGCCTTCGAATTCGACACCGGCAACCCCGACCTGCGGGTGCGCTGGGACAATACGCTGAAATACAGCGCCGCCTGGCGCACCCAGGACGCCAGCAGCAAGCTCACCGAAGGGCAGACCGCGCTGAACCTGGACGATGGTGACCGCAACTTCGACAAGGGACTGATCTCCAATCGCCTCGACCTGCTGTCCGAGCTGGACATCACTTATCACAACGTCGGCGCGCGGGTCAGTGGTGCGGCCTGGTACGACGATGTCTACAACCGGGGCACCGACAATAACGACCCCAGCCGCGCCAACAGCTATTCAGTCGGCTATGACGAATTTACCGACGACACCCGCACCCTGCACGGGCGCAAGGGCGAGTTGCTCGACGCCTTCATCTTCGGCAAGACCGAGATCGGCGACATGCCGCTGTCCGGCCGTCTTGGCCAGTACGCCATGCAGTGGGGCGAAAGCCTGTTCTACGGCATGAACGGCATCGCCGGCGGCATGGCGCCGGTGGATGTGGTCAAGGGCCTGTCGGTACCCAACACCCAGTTCAAGGAGCTGATTCGCCCGGTACAGCAGATTTCCGGGCAACTTCAACTGACGCCGGAGGTATCGGTGGGGGCCTACTACCAGTTCGAGTGGGAGGCCAACCGCCTGCCGGCGGCGGGTAGCTATTTTTCCACGGACGACTTTTTCGGCGATGGTGCCGAGCGCATGTTCGTCGGGGCGCCGGTGTTCCCGGGTGGCCAACCCCTGGCGTTCTTCCACGGCCACGACAAGCAAGCCAAGGACTCGGGGCAGGGCGGTGTGCAGTTGCGCTGGCGTACCGAGACGGTCGACTGGGGCCTGTATGCCATCCGCTTCCACGACAAGTCGCCGCAGCTCAACGTGCGCCCGGATTTCGCCAGCCTCGACCCGGTCAGCGGCAAGGCCGGCGAGTTCTACTGGGTGTACCCCGAAGGCATCGAGGCTTTTGGTGCCAGCTTCTCCACCACCCTGGGCAACTTCAACCTGGCCGGCGAATTGTCCACGCGCTGGAACCAGCCGCTGGCCTCTACCAGCCAGCATGCGCTGGCCGTGGGCGAGGCAATCGACAACGACGACAACCCGCTGTACGCCACCGGCCGCACGTTGCACGCCAACTTTTCCTGGCTTGCCAGCCTGGAGCCGAACTTCGTCGCTGCCGAGTCGAGCTTCCTTGGCGAAATCGCCTGGAACCGGGTGATGAGCGTGAGCAAGAACGCTGATGCCATCGACCCTAACGCCGACCGCGACGCCACCAGCCTGCGCCTGGTGTTCGAGCCGATGTACCGGCAGATCCTGCCCGGTCTCGACCTGTCGGTGCCGATCGGTGCGAGCTACACCAACGGCGCCTCGATGGCGCTGGGCACCGGCTTTGGCACCGACCATGGCGGCGACCTGAACATCGGTCTGAAGGGCAACTACCTCAACACCTGGAGCCTGGGCCTGACCTACACGCACTTCTACGGCCCGGAGAACACCTTCCTCGACGCCGACAGCCACTACACCTTCGAACAGTCGCTCAAAGACCGCGACTTCATCGCCTTCACCGTCAGCCGCACCTTCTGACCGAGGACTACCCGATGAAACACAACAAGAAAGTCGTTTCCCTGTTCACTGCCCTGAGCGCCTCACTCCTGTTCGCCCACGGCGCCGTTGCCGCAGTGTCCGCCGAACAGGCAGCCACGCTCAAGACCAGCCTCACCCCGCTCGGTGGCGAGCGCACCGGCAATGCCGAGGGCAGCATTCCGGCCTGGACCGGTGGCTACACCAAGGCCGACCCTGCCTACAAGGAAGGCGGCAAGCGTGGTGACCCGTTCGCCGGCGACAAGCCCCTGCTGACCATCACTGCGCAGAACATGGCGCAGTACGCCGACAAGCTGGCGCCGGGCATCCAGGCGATGCTCAAGAAATACCCAGACAGCTACCGCCTCGATATCTACCCGACCCACCGCAGCGCTGCCGCGCCACAGTCGGTGTACGACGCCACCTTTGCCAACGCCACCAGCGGCAAACTGGTGGACGGACCCGCAGGCCCCATGCCTGAAGGCGCATCCGGCGGCATTCCGTTCCCGATCCCGGCCAACGGCGTGGAAGCCATGTGGAACCACCTGCTGCGTTGGCGCGGTGCGTCCTGGCACGCCAGCTTCAACCAGTACCTGACCACCGCCGACGGCAAGCACGTGCTCACCAACGACTCGCGTGCCGACCTGCAGATGCCTTGGTACCTGCCTGGCGGCAGTGGCGACAAGGGGGTGTTCTGGTCAATCCGCATGACCAACGACGGCCCGCCACTGCGCGCCGGCGAGGCCATCACCGGCCTGGAAAACCTCAACGCCGACAACGCTGCGGTCTGGACCTACCTGCCGGGCCAGCGCCGTGTGCGCCGTCTGCCCAATGCTTGCTGCGACACGCCGACCCCGGCCACCGCAGGCGTCATGAGTTTCGATGAACTGTACGTGTTCAACGGTCGCCTTGACCGCTTCGACTGGAAGCTGGTGGGCAAGAAGGAGATGTACATCCCCTACAACGCCAACAAGGTGTTCACTGCCAGTAACGCCGAGGCGCTGCTCGCTCCGCATCACCTGAACCCCGAATCCATCCGCTGGGAGCTGCACCGTGTATGGGTGGTCGAGGCGACCCTGAAGAAGGGCCAGCGCCACGTGATGCCACGCAGCACCTATTACCTCGACGAGGACACCTGGGCGGCTGTGCTGGGTGAGCGCTACGACGCGCGCGACCAGTTGGCCAAGGTGGTCTGGACCTCGCCGGTGGTGCTGCCCGACCTGCCAGGCGTGGTGACCCTGACCAACGGCTTCTACGACCTGCTCTCCGGTGCCTGGTTCGCCGGGGACCTGTTCGCCGGCAAGAACGAGCAGTACCGCATCGTGCCTCCCTATAAGGACTCGGTATTCACCGCCGACGCCATGGCGGGCGAGGGCGTGCGCTGAGCGGGCGCACTGCGCCCGCGGTACCCACTACAAGAACAAAAGGTTGCGTGCGATGAACAAGATGCTCTACGGCTGGCTGCTGGCAGCCTGTTGCGGGCTGCCGCCGGCCTTCGCCGGCGGTAGTGTGGATGTACTCGCGCAGCCCGCGGTGCAAGGGCCCCAGGCCCTGCATGCGGTGCTGCAGGACGTGGCCCGCGCCGGCGCGCGCCTGGTGTCGGTGGGCGAGCGTGGCGTGGTGCTGCTTTCCGACGACAACGGCGCGACCTGGCGCCAGGCCAAGGCGGTGCCGGTGAGCGTCAGCCTGACCGCCGTGCAGTTCGTCGACGAGCGCAACGGTTGGGCGGTCGGCCACGCTGGCGTGGTGTTGCACAGCGAAGATGGCGGCGAGCACTGGGGCTTGCAACTCGACGGCGAGCGCGCTGCCGCCCTGGAGGTGCAGGCAGCCCAAGCGTCCGCTGACGAAGGCCGCCTCGCGGCGGCGCAACGGCTGCAGGCCGATGGCGCGGACAAGCCGCTGCTCGCGCTGAGCTTCGCCGATGCACGCCACGGCCTGGTCGTGGGCGCCTATGGCCTGGCCATGAGCACGGCCGACGGTGGGCGCAGCTGGCAGTCGGCGATGGGCCTGTTGCCGAATCGGCGCGGGCTGCACCTCTACGCACTGGCCCGCCAGGGCGCCAACCTGTACGTCGCCGGCGAGCAGGGCCTGCTATTGCGCTCGCGCGATGGCGGTGAGCATTTCGACGCGCTGCGAAGCCCGTACGACGGTAGCTACTTCGCTGCCGCCGTGTTGCCGGACGGCCGCCTGCTGGTCGGCGGCCTGCGCGGTTCGCTGTTCGCGTCCGATGACGGTGGCGACAGCCTTCAGGCGCTGGCCAACCCGGTTCCGGCATCGCTCAATGCCATGCGCGTCGCGGGTGGCCAGTTGTTGCTCGCCAACCAGGCGGGGATGCTGCTTCGCAGTGGCCTGGAGCGATTTGCCGCGCAGCCTGTGGCGGTCTCCGATGGCCTGCCACTGACTGCCGCCACCGCCGCCGCCGACGGTGCCATCGTTGCCGTCGGCATGGCCGGCGCGCGCCGCCTGGAATCTTCCTCCCTTCCCACCACGACGGACTGAGCCATGCACGCCATGAATTCACCTGCGCCGTCCAGCGGCCGTCTCGACGACTTCGACAGCACGTCCGGTTCGCTGCTGGAACGTGCCTTGTTCAACCACCGTGCGCTGGTGTTGTTGCTGTGCCTGGCAACGACCCTGCTGCTCGGTTGGCAGGCTTCGCGCCTGACCCTCAACGCCAGTTTCGAGAAGATGATCCCGCGCGATCACCCGTTCATCCACAATTACCTGGAGCACCGCCAGGAACTGGCCGGCCTGGGCAACGCCGTGCGTATCGCGGTAGCCAACCCGCGTGGCAGCATCTACGACAAGGCCTACCTGCATAGTCTGCAGCAGCTCAACGACGCGGTGTACCTGCTGCCGGGGGTCGACCGTGCGACGATGAAGTCGTTGTGGACCCCGTCCACGCGCTGGACCGGGGTGACCGAGGAAGGCCTGGAAGGCGGCCCGGTGATTCCTGATGGCTACGATGGCGCTGCCGCTAGCCTGGAGGCGCTCAAGCGCAACGTCGAGCGTTCCAACGAGATTGGCCAGCTGGTGGCCTTCGATCAGCGCTCGAGCATCCTCTACGTGCCGCTGCTGGAAAACACCCCGGACGGCCGTGCGCTTGACTATTCGGCCTTCGCCCATGAGCTGGAGACGTTGCGCGAACGCTTCCAGGCGCAGGGCGTGGAGATCCACATCAGTGGTTTCGCCAAGGTCGTCGGCGACCTGATCGACGGGTTGCAGCAGATCCTGCTGTTCTTCGCGGCCGCCATCGCCATCACCGCCGGTGTGCTGTACTGGTACACCCGTTGCGTGCGCAGTACCGCGCTGGTGGTGGTGTGCTCGCTGGTGGCGGTGATCTGGCAGCTTGGCCTGCTGCCGTTGCTCGGCTACGAGCTCGACCCCTACTCGGTACTGGTCCCGTTCCTGGTGTTCGCCATTGGCATGAGCCACGGCGCGCAAAAGATGAATGGCATCATGCAGGACATCGGCCGCGGTATGCATCGCCTGGTGGCGGCGCGCTTCACCTTCCGCCGGCTGTTCCTGGCCGGGCTCACCGCCCTGCTGTGCGATGCCGTGGGCTTCGCCGTGCTGATGATCATCCAGATTCAGGTGATCCAGGACCTGGCGGTGATCGCCAGCCTGGGCGTGGCGGTGTTGATCTTCACCAACCTGATCCTGCTGCCGGTGCTGCTCTCCTACGTGGGCGTCAGCGGCCGTGCGGCGCAGCGCAGCCTGCGTGCCGAAGAGGGCGATGCCAGGGGGGCGCGCAAGCAGGCGCTGTGGCGCTTCCTCGACCTGTTCACTCGCCGCCGCTGGGCTGCCGCGTGCATCGCCGTGGCCGCACTGATGGCGGCCGGAGGCTACGCCGTGAGCCTGCACCTGAAAGTCGGTGACCTCGATGCCGGCGCCCCCGAGCTGCGCGCCGATTCGCGCTACAACCGCGACAACGCGTTCATCACCCGGCACTACGGCGCCAGTAGCGATGTCTTCGCAGTGATGGTGCGCACCGCCCCTGGTGGCTGCTCGGCCTACGACACCTTGAAACGCGTGGACGACCTGGACTGGCAGTTGCGTGGCCTGCAGGGCGTGGACTCGACCAACTCGCTGGCGCAGCTCAACCGCCGCGTGCTGGTCGGCCTCTCCGAAGGCAGCCCGAAGTGGTACGACCTGGTCAACAACCAGGCGACCCTGAACATGGTCACCGCGGGCGCCCCTCGCGGGCTGTACAACGACGACTGCAGCCTGCTGACGCTCTACGCCTACCTCACCGATCACAAGGCCGACACCCTGGCGCGGGTAGTGGACAGCGTCCAGGGCTTTGCCAAGGCCAACGACAGCGAGCAGGCCAGCTTCCTCCTGGCTGCCGGTAGCGCTGGTATCGAGGCCGCCACCAACCAGGTGGTGAAACAGGCCAACCGCGACATGCTCTGGTGGGTCTACGGCGCGGTGATCCTGCTCTGCCTGGTGACCTTCCGGTCCTGGCGCGCGGTGCTGTGCGCGGTACTGCCGCTGGTGCTGACCTCGATCCTCTGCGAAGCGTTGATGGTTGCCCTGGGCATCGGCGTGAAGGTGGCGACCTTGCCGGTGATCGCCCTGGGCGTCGGCATCGGCGTGGACTACGCGCTGTACGTGATGAGCATCGTCCTGGCCCAGTTGCGCCAGGGCGCGAGCCTGTCCCAGGCGTACTACCGTGCGCTGCTGTTCACCGGCAAGGTCGTGATGCTCACCGGCATCACCCTGGCCATCGGCGTCGGCACCTGGATCTTCTCGCCGATCAAGTTCCAGGCCGACATGGGCGTGCTGCTGGCCTTCATGTTTGTCTGGAACATGGTCGGCGCGTTGATCCTGTTGCCGGCGCTGGCCTACTTCCTCTTGCCGCAGCGTCAGGTGCGCGCGGATCAGGAACGCCAGCCAGCATTGCCGACGTATGAGCATACGACGAGGCAGCACGAGCACGCGGGTGCAACGGTGGAGCAGGGTGCCCGCTTGCGCCCGCTCAAGGAGATCAGTCATGGCCGCTGAACGTACCGCCGCAAGCCCGCAGGCCGCCTTGTTGCTGTTCGGCAGTTGCCTGCCCGTGCTGGGCGCGGTGCTGATCGCACCGGTGCTGCCACGCATGCATGCGCATTTTGCCCAGACACCGGGCGTTGCTGTGCTGGTGCCGGTGGCGCTGACCCTGCCGGCACTGGTGATCGCCTTGCTGGCACCGCTGGCCGGGGTGCTGGCCGACCGAATGGGACGGCGGGCGCTGCTGCTGGCGAGCATGTTGCTCTACAGCCTGTGCGGCATGTTGCCGTTGTGGCTGGATTCACTGGGCCTGATCGTTGCCAGCCGCGCCGGCATCGGCCTGGCCGAAGCCGGCATCATGACCTGCTGCACCACGCTGATGGGCGATTACTTCGATGGCCAGCGTCGGGCGCGGTTGTTCGCCTTGCAGATGGTGGTCACCTCGTTGTCGGCAGCGTTGTTCATGGGCGTGGGCGGTGCACTGGGTGAGGGCAACTGGCGTACGCCGTTCGCGCTCTACGCGGTGGGCGTGCTGTGTTTGCCGCTGATGGCCGCGCTGCTGTGGGAGCCGCGCGCCTGCCACAGCGCAGTCGAAGCGACGGCGCAGTCGCGTTTCCCATGGGCCGCCCTGGCGCCGTTGTACCTGCTGACCGCGCTGGCCGGTGTCAGCCTGTTCATCGTCCCGGTACAGGCCGGCTATGTGCTGCAACTGCTGCAGGTCGATGCGCCCCGGCAGGTCGGCCTGGCCATGGGCGCCAACCAGCTCGGCGTGCTGGCCGGTGCCCTGGCCTTCCGCTTGCTGGCGCGCTTGCCGGTCGCTCGTCTGCTGGCCTTGGGCTTTGCCACGGCGGGGTTTGGTGGCGGTCTGCTGGCGCTGGCGAGCGGCTATGCGCCGGTGGTGCTGGCGGTGCTGGTCAATGGCCTGGGGGTGGGGCTGTTGTTGCCGACCCTGATCACGTGGGTGATGCAGCAGGTCGGCTTCGACCAGCGAGGCCGCGCCACGGGCGGATTCACCGCGGCGATTTTCGCGGGTGAATTCATCAGCCCCTTGCTGGTGCTGGCACTGATGGCCGGTATGGCTATGCAGCTGCCGCATGCGCTGCTGGTGATTGCCCTCGGTCAGCTGGCGCTGGCGCCAGCGTGCCTGGCGTTGATGCGTCGCCAGCGTGCGGTGGTAGGGATAGGTGCACCATGAGCGAATGGTGGTCCCTGGCGGGCAAGACCGCCCTCATCACTGGCGCCAGCCGTGGCATCGGCCTGGCCATTGCCCGCGAGTACGGGCGCGCGGGGGCGCGTATCGCCATCAGCAGCGAATCTGCCGAGGCTTGCACGCAGGCCGTGGCACAGCTGGCGCAAGAGGGCATCGAGGCCATCGCCCTGGTGGCTGACCTGCGCGAAGCCCAAGCGGTACAGGATTTGGCCGATCACTGCCTGGCGCACTTCGGAGGGCTCGACGCGCTGGTGTGCAACGCAGGCGTCGCGCCGCACCTTGGGCCGTTGTCCACGGCCAGCGACGCCGATTGGGAGCTGACCTTCAGCGTCAACCTGCGCAGCGCCGTATGGCTGACCACTGCATTGCTGCCGGCCATGGCCGAGGGCGGTGGTGGCAGCGTGGTGCTGATGGCCAGCATCGCCGGTGTGCGCGGCAACAAGGGGCTGGGCCTGTATGGGTTGTCGAAGGCCGGTCTGGCACAACTGGCGCGCAACCTGGCGGTGGAGTGGGGGCCGGCGAACATTCGTGTCAATGCCATCAGCCCCGGCGTCATCCAGACCGAGTTTGCCCGGCCATTGACCGATAACCCGGATGTCTTGCAACGGCGCCTGGCGCTGACGCCGTTGCGCCGGGTCGGGCGCCCCGAAGAGGTGGCGGCCTTGGCACTGCTGCTGGCTGCTCCCGGCGGCGCATTCATCAGTGGACAGAATCTTATTGTCGACGGTGGCACGACCATCGGCGACGGCAATTGAAAGGAGACACCATGCAATCGCTTCCTGCATTCAAACGTGTGGTCACCGGCCACGATGCCGCGGGGCAGGCGGTCGTCGCCAGTTGTGGCCCGACGCCGAACAACTTCCCGCTCAAGGCGGTGCCGGGCACCTTGTTCTACGAAGTCTGGAACAGTGTCGGCAGCCCGGCGCAGCTGGATAACGGCGACGATCCGACCGCGCAGCCCCTGCAACTGAGCCCTGGCCCGCTGGGCAGCGTGATCCGTGTGGTGGACATTCCACCGGACAGCGTGCAGAACCAGGTCAGTGCCGAAGAAGCGGCGGCAGCCTTCGCCGAAATCGGCGAAGCCAGTGCCGGCACCGGCAAGTCGGACTCCAGGCACAAGCTGATGCACCGCACCCAGACTCTGGACTACGGCATCGTCACCGAGGGCGAGGTCTGGCTGGTGCTGGACGATGGCGAAGTCCACCTCAAACGTGGCGACATCGTGGTCCAGCGCGGTACCAACCACGCCTGGAGTAACCGCAGCGAACAGATGGCGCGGATGGCCTTCATCCTGCTCGACGGGCGCTATGCCGATGACCTGAAGGAGCTGCTGCCATGAAGCTCGCATCGCTCAACGACGGCAGCCGCGATGGCCGCCTGCTGGTGGTGGCGCGTGACCTTGAGCGCGCGGTCGACGCCAGCGACATCGCCGCAAGCCTGAAGGTTGCCCTGGAGAACTGGCCCCAGGTCGAAGCCCGCTTGCAGGCGCTGTACCAGCAACTCAACGATAACGTGGCCGCAGACGCTTTTGATCTCGACCCGGCGCAGCTGGCCGCGCCCTTGCCACGGGCCAGCCAATGGCTGGACGGCTCATGCTTCCTCAGCCATGGCGAGCTGATGCAGAAGGCCTTCAACCTCGACCCGATCGAAGGCGTCGAGCACATCCCGCTGATCTACCAGGGCGCCAGCGACGACTTCCTCGGGCCGTGCGCGGACATCCCTTTGCCGAGCGAGGCCCACGGCATCGATTTCGAGGGGGAGTTCGCCGTGCTGTTGGACGACGTGCCCATGGGCTGCCCGGCGGAGCAGGCGTTGCAGCATGTGCGCCTGGTTCTGCAGCTCAACGACGTCAGCCTGCGGGCCCTGGCCCCGCGGGAAATGAGGACCGGTTTCGGCTTTCTCCAGGCCAAGCCAGCCAGCAGTTTCGCACCGGTGGCGGTCACCCCGGATGAACTCGGCGAGGCCTGGCGCGACGGCCGGGTGCACCTTGCGCTGCAGGTGCAGTGGAATGGCGAGTGGTTTGGCCATCCCTATGGGGGCGCCATGCACTTCGGCTTTCATCAGCTGATTGCCCACGCGGCGCTGACCCGGCGCTTGAGCGCCGGCACGCTGGTGGGCTCCGGTACCGTTTCCAACGCCGATCGCAGCGTGGGCTCGGCGTGTATCGCCGAGCGCCGTGCCATCGAAACCCTTGCATCCGGTGCGCCGCGCACAGATTTCATGCGCTTTGGCGACCGGGTGCGGATGGAGGCACGCGGGCCGGGGGGCGAGGTGCTGTTCGGCGCCATCGACCAGCGCGTGGTCCAGGGAGGCTGGCCATGCGTGTGATGGTCACCGGTGCCAATGGCTTCGTCGGTCGGCTATTGGTGCGGCGCTTGCTGGAGACCGGCGAGGTACGCGGGCGGCGGATCGAAGCGTTGCTGGTGCTGGACCAGGCACTGGACGGCCTGCCCGAGGATGCACGCTTGCGTCGTCACCACGGCAGCATCACCGACGCGGCTTTGCTGCGCCGGGCGCTGGCCGATGGCGTGGATGTGGTCTTCCACCTGGTCAGCGTACCGGGCGGTGCTGCCGAGGCCCAGTACGAGCTGGGTTACCAGGTGAACCTGCAAGCCAGCCTCGAGCTACTCAACCAGTTGCGCAACCCCAATCGCCCACCGGTACTGGTGTATGCCAGCAGCGTCGCGGTGTACGGCGGTGAGTTGCCGGCTCGCATGGACGAAGGCCAGCCGGCGTCACCGCAACTGTCTTATGCCGCACACAAGCGCATGGTGGAAATCGCCGTGCAGGACCTCGCCCGCCGTGGCGAAGTCGACAGTCGCGCCTTGCGCCTGCCTGGCATCGTCGCCCGGCCGCGCGAGCCGAACGGTTTGCGCTCGGCGTTCATGAGCGACCTGCTGCAGGCCTATGCGGCAGGGGAGGCCTACACCTGTCCGGTCTCTCCCGAGGCGTGTGCCTGGTGGATGTCTGCGCGCTGCTGCGTGGACAACCTGCTGCGCGCCGCAGAGCTGGACGACCTTGGCAGCCAGCGCATCTGGCAACTGCCGGTGCTACACCTTTCCATCGCCCAGGTGCTGGCCGGCCTGGCGGACAGTTTTGGCGCGGACAATCTCGCGCGTATCGCCTTCGACCCGGACCCGCAGCTCGAAGCCCTGTTCGGCCGTTATCCACCATTGCGCAGCCCCCAGGCTCGCGAACTGGGCTTCTGTCATGACGGTTCGGTGGCAGGGCTGCTACGCAATGCCCTTGACCTGCCATCCCGTCGCAACCGCTGCGCCGCCAGCCGCAAAGGAGTCTTCTCATGGCCTTGAACACACGTCGCCTGCTGGACCTGTCTGTAACCCTGGATAACAACCCCTACACAGATCCGCCGCCCCTGCTGCCGAAGATCGACTACATGGACCACCAGCAGGGTTGGCCGGAGATGGCCGCCATGTTTCCCGGGCTGCGCAAGGAAGACCTGCCGGGTGATGAGTCGTGGGCTGCGGAGCGCCTGCAGATCACTACCCACAGCGGTACCCACATGGATGCGCCCTGGCACTACGCATCGACCACCGACGGCGGCAAGCCGGCCTTCGGCATCGATGAACTGCCGCTGGAGTGGTGCTTGCAGCCGGGGGTGAAGCTGGACTTTCGGGGGTTGCCGGATGGTCACGTGGTCACGGCGGCGCAGGTCGAGGCCGAGCTTGAACGTATCGGTCACGAATTGCAGCCGTTGGACATCGTGCTGGTGAATACCCGGGCGGGTAGCCTGTTCGGCCAGCCTGGCTACCTTGAGGCCGGAGTGGGCATGGGGCGCGAGGCGACGCTGTACTTGCTGGAGCGGGGGGTGAGGGTGGTTGGCACCGATGCCTGGAGCTGGGACGCCCCGTTCAAGTACACCCGCGAACGCTTCAATGAAACCGGTGATGCCTCGCTTATCTGGGAGGGGCACAAGGCCGGGCGCGATATCGGGTACGGACAGATGGAGAAGCTGGCCAATCTGGAGCAGTTGCCGGCCTATGGGTTTCTGGTCAGTTGCTTCCCGTACAAGATCCGTCATGCTTCTGCAGGTTTTGTCCGGGCCGTGGCGATTCTGGAGTAACGGCTCCTGCGCGCCTGCGGAAAACTGCTTTCTCTGACCGCTATGGGTCGAAAAAAGTCGGTCGTGAATGACCGCTATCGACCCATAGCTGCCCTTCGAGGTGAGCCGTTCCCAGCTGGTGCAATGGCCCAGTGCTCAATCTCCTGCGACTTATCATGATCTCAGACGCTTTGTGCTGTCTGACTTCAGATTCCATTCAGATTCGACCCTGATAATTCTCTCCGTCGAGCCCAATCGGGGGAGTTCCATGAACGAATCTCAATGGAGCAACCTGCTCCCGCTTCCTATAGGCAGCCATGCCGACCATCACGCGCGGCTGTCGCTTCATCTGGCAGGCGACTCTACACGCGAGGGTCTGGAGCACTTCATCCACCAGTGCTTTGCTACCGTGCACCAAGCGGATGTGCAGCATTACCTGCCAGAGCTGCTGGCATTGCATGACAGCCACGGACGGCTGATCGCAGCGGCCGGCATGCGACCAGCCCGCGCCGGTCCTCTCTTTCTCGAGCGGTATCTGGACGCGCCTTTGGAGGCCGCCGTTTCGCAGGTCGCTGGCGTTGCCTTGGACCGTTCATGCATGGTCGAAGTGGGCAACTTGGCTTCACTCAGCGCTGGCAGCGCCCGCATCATGATCATTGCCGTGACCTGGTTGTTGGCCTTGCGAGGCCTGGAGTGGGTGGCATTCACTGGCGCAGCGACACTGATCAACAGCTTTCAACGGCTGGGACTGATGCCTACCGTTTTGGCTGCGGCCGATCCTGAGCGTTTGCAGGGGCAGTCGAATCAGTGGGGGACGTACTACGACCAACGGCCTCAAGTGTTCGCCGGCAACATCGGCTATGGATTCGATGCCTTAACCCGGACGGGGGTATTCCAGCGCCTTGGATTCCCCAATCTGGCCCAGGAGGCCGGCCATGCCGCATGAACTGCACCTCTTTCAGGCGTTGTTGCTCCAGCATGCCCAGCAAAAACCTGATGCTGTAGCTGTTCAGGGCCCGGTTCAGCGTTTCACCTACCTGCAATTGCTTGACGAGGTCGAATGCCGTGCAGCCCGCTTGTTGAGCCAACCACCGGGCACGTTGGCCATGGTGCTGGATAACGGACCTGAATTGCTCTTCTGGGACCTGGCGGCTCTTTTTGCCGAGCGCGCTTGTGTGATCGTACCGCCGTTCTTCAGTGCGGCTCAGCTCCAACACTGCCTGCAGCAGAGTGGTGCCACGAGCGTGCTGTGCGAGACGCAGTGGACCGCCCAACTCCTTGAGCAAGGGTTTACCCAACAGCCGGCAGAAGACATCCTGGCGCGTGATGGTGTTGTCGCGCCTGAAATGCCGACGGGCACCGCAAAGATCACCTATACCTCCGGCAGTACCGGGAGGCCCAAGGGCGTATGCCTGGGCGCCGAAGCCATGCTGCGTGTTGCGCGGGAACTGGAGGCTGCAAGCCGACCCACCGAGCCGCAGCGATACTTGGCGGTACTGCCTCTGGGTGTATTGCTGGAGAACCTCGGTGTATATGCTGCGCTCATGGCAGGCGCCTGCGTCCAGCTCTACCCGCAGCAGCAGTTGGGCATGGGCGGCGCAAGCCAGGTGGATTTCAAGCGCTTGCTCGCTGCGATTGCCCTGAGCGGTGCACAGAGCCTAATCCTGGTGCCGCAACTGCTGATGGGGCTGGTCACCGCCATCGAGCGCGGGCTCATGGGCGTCGGCCCACTGCGCTTCGTGGCAGTGGGCGGCGCCCGGGTATCAGCCAACCTGTTGGCTCGGGCCGATGCGGTCGGCTTGCCGGTGTTCGAAGGCTACGGCTTGTCCGAATGTGCCTCAGTGGTAGCGCTGAACCGACCGGGGGCCGTTCGCCCTGGCAGCGTCGGTAAGCCCTTGCCCCATGTTCAGGTGCGCATTGCTGAGGATGGTGAGGTACTGGTGGCTGGCTCGACCTTGCTGGGTTACCTGGAAGAGGCGCCGGTCACCGGCGAGTGGTGGGCGACGGGCGACCTCGGTCACCTCGACGAAGAGGGCTACCTTTACCTCGACGGACGCAAGAAACACCAGTTCATCACCAGCTTCGGGCGCAACGTCAACCCCGAATGGGTCGAAGCCGAGCTCACTCAGAGCGGCGTCATCGCCCAGGCCTTCGTGCATGGCGAAGCCTTGCCGCACAACCTGGCACTGCTGTGGCCGCTGGATCCCACCGCCAGCGACGAGGCTATCGAGCTGGCCGTGCAGCTCTGCAACGCGCAACTGCCCGATTACGCCCAGGTGCATACATGGCGCCGTTTGCCGGCCCCGTTGAGCCCCATTGATGAAACCCTGACTGCCAACGGCCGCCCACGACGCGAGGCGATCTTGCAGCGTTACCACGCCCTGTTATCCGACATCTCGTTGTGAGGTTCACCATGTCTTTTTTCGATACTTTGCAAACACACACTGCCCAGGAACGTCAGGCTTTATTCGCAGTGCCGGTAATCCGGGATGCGTTGGCCAGCCAGGTCAGTCTGGAGAGCTACGTCGCCTTCTTGACGCAGGCCTACCACCATGTCCGCCATACGGTGCCACTGATGATGGCCTGTGGCGCGCGTTTGCCGTCGCGCCTGGAATGGCTACGCGGTGCGGTGTGCGAATACATCCAAGAGGAGTACGGCCACGAACAGTGGATCCTCAACGACATCAAGGCTTGCGGCGGCGACTGGGAGGCCGTGCGTGATGGTCGGCCAGCGCTGCCAATCGAGCTGATGGTCGCCTACCTCTACGACCTGATTGCACGCGGCAACCCTGTCGGGCTGTTCGGCATGGTCAATGTGCTCGAAGGCACCAGCATAGCCTTGGCCACACAGGCGGCGGGCACCATCCAGAGTACGCTGGGCTTGCCTGGCCAGGCGTTCAGCTACCTGAGTTCCCATGGTGCGCTCGACCAGGACCACATGGTGACCTACAAACAGTTAATGGACCGCCTCGATGATGAGGGCGACCAGCAGGCTGTCATCAACGCGGCAAAGGTCGTCTACCGCTTGTACACCGAGATGTTCCAGGGCTTGCCGCGCGTCGGGAAGCACGAGGTGCATCATGCGCTTGCCTGAATCCGTGGTGATCCTCACCGGCGCCAGTGGGGGTATTGGCTTGGAGCTGGCCGAGCAGCTGTGCGCAGCCGGTGCCCAGGTGCTGGCGGTCAGCCGGCACATGGGCAAGCTGGCTGGCCTGATGAATCGGTACCCGGACCGTTTGCGCTGGCAAGAAGCTGACCTACGCAGCCAGGTAGGGCGTGAACAAATCGTCGACCGAGCCCGCAAGATGGGCAATGTCAACGTTCTGATCAACGCTGCCGGGGTGAACCGCTTCGCCTTGCTCGATCAATTAGACGAGCACGAGCTCGATGAGCTGCTGGACATCAATCTGAATGCACCACTGCAGCTGACACGTGGCTGCCTGCCATTGCTGCGTGCTCAGCCCAAGGCCTTGGTGGTCAATGTCGGGTCAACCTATGGCTCGATTGGCTATCCCGGCTATGCCACCTACTGCGCCAGCAAATTCGCCCTGCGTGGCTTTTCGGAAGCACTGCGGCGCGAGCTGGCCGATACCACGGTGAATGTGCTCTATGCAGCACCTCGTGCGACCCGCACGGCGATGAACAGCAGTGCTGCCACAGCGCTCAATCAGGCGTTGAAAGTCGGCATGGACGACCCGGCGGATGTCGCCCGTGCAGTGCTTGAGGCCGTGCAGTCTGAACGCAGCGAGCTTTACCTAGGCTGGCCGGAAAAGCTCTTCGTGCGCATTAACGGCATGTTGCCGGGAGTAGTCGACCGCGCATTACGCAAGCAATTGCCTGTCATTCGCCGATACATTGGTAGCCACTCCAAGGAGTCGATGAAATGAAGCGACTGTTCATTGCCAGCTTGCTGGCATTCGCACCTTCCACCTGGGCACTGGATCAGACAGGCACACAGCACCTGAGTGACCTGCAGCAGCGCTGGGCACAGATCCAGTACCAGTTACCCAAGGACAAACGTGCTGACGCCCTCGAAAAGCTAGCGGGTGACGCGGCGGCCTTCGTTCATCAGTACCCCGGTACACCAGAGCCATTGATCTGGGAGGGCATCATCAACAGCAGCTGGGCGGGGGCTACCGGTGGCCTTGGAGCACTAGGCAAGGTAAAGGCGGCGAAGGCTAGCCTGGAGCAGGCCATGAAACTGGACCCCAACGCTTTGCAGGGCTCGGCCTATACCAGCCTGGGCACGCTGTACGATCAAGTGCCCGGCTGGCCGATTGGCTTCGGCGATGCCGAGATGGCCGACAAGATGCTGCGCAAAGCCCTGCAGATCAACCCCAGCGGTATCGACAGCAACTATTTCTGGGCTGATCATCTGTATCGACAAAAGCGCTATCCGGAGGCTACCGCAGCCCTGCAGAAAGCCTTGCAAGCACCACCCCGGCCGGGGCGTGAGCTGGCTGATCAGGGCCGTCGCGCGGATATCGATGCTTTACTCAAGGCGATCAAGGATAAACAGGACTGAACATGCGGCTATTGCTGGTTGAGGATGACATCGCACTGGGAGAAGGGATCTGCGACGGTTTGCGCCAGGAGGGCTACACCCTTGACTGGTTGCGTGACGGTGTCAGCGCCTTGCATGCGTTGCAGCACGAGACCTTCGACCTGGTGATCCTGGACCTAGGATTGCCCCGCATGGATGGCATTGAGCTCCTGCGGCGGGTACGCGCCGGCGGCGATAGCCTGCCGGTGCTGATTCTCACCGCACGGGATGCCCTCGATGATCGCATCACCGGCCTGGATGCCGGCGCCGACGATTACCTGGTCAAACCGTTCGACCTCAACGAGCTGAAGGCACGCTTGCGCGCGTTGCTCAGGCGCAGCGCCGGACGCGCCAAGGTCATGATCGAGCATGCCGGAGTCAGCCTCGACCCCGCTACCCAGCAAGTTCATTACAACGGCGTTGAAGTTGTGCTGACCCCTAAGGAGTACAGGCTGCTGCACGAGTTGCTGGCCCAGCCAGGCAAGGTATTCACCCGCGAACGCCTGACCCAGTTGCTGTATGGCTGGGATGAGGAGCCGGAGAGCAATACGCTGGAGGTGAACATCTACCACCTTCGCAAGAAGCTGTTCAACGGGCTGATCCGTACGGTGCGCGGCATTGGCTATCTGGTCGAGGCCAAGGCATGAGCTCGCTGCGCCAACGCACCCTGTGGCGGGTGATGCTGTTGCTGCTGCTGGGGACCGGCCTGCTGGCGCTCTATAACTATCACGACAGCCGCCATGAAATTAACGAGGTGTACGACGCGCACCTGGCCCAGAACGCTCGCTTGCTGCAGGGCGTCATGAGCCTGCCGGTGCAAAGTGGGTCGCGTGAAGCCATGTACCAGGCATTCAACGAGGCATTGGCCCAGGCGGGTCACCATCGGGTAGGCCACCCCTACGAGAGCAAGCTGGCATTCCAGGTCTGGCAGGACGGCGCCGGCCTGCTGGTGCACACACCCAGTGCACCGACCATTGACCCTCCACCGACGGTCCCCGGTTTCTACGACTTTTCCAGTGGTGGCGAGCAATGGCGCGGTTTCGTGCTGCCGGTGCCGGAACGACACTGGGTGATCTGGGTGGGCGAGCGTGACGATGTGCGCTACGACTTGATCGACCGTATCGTTCGCCACACCCTGCTCCCGTTCCTGCTTGGCAGCCTGGTATTGGCACTGCTGGTTTGGGCCGCTATCGGCTGGGGACTGCGGCCTTTGCAGAACATGGCCAACGTCATCCGTGGGCGTCACGCCGATTCGCTGGAGCCGCTGCAATTGGTGCCGCTGCCCTCGGAGCTGGAGCCCATGCAGGCCGCCATCAACCGCTTGTTGGCGCAGATCGAGGACCTGCTGCGGCGTGAGCATCGGTTCATTGCCGATGCCGCCCACGAAATGCGCACCCCCCTGGCCGTTCTCCGCCTGCATGCGCAGAACGCGCTGGAGGCCAGCAACGAGGCAGAGCGGCACAAAGCGCTGGACTATTTGATGGGCGGGGTCGACCGGCTCACCCGGGTTGTCAACCAGTTGCTGACGCTGGCCCGTGTCGAGCCAAGGCTGGGGCAGCGAGTCAGCACTCAGGTCGACCTGGCCGAAGTGGTCACCGAGACCTTGGCTGACCTGACCCCGTGGATACTGGGCCGCGGCCTGGAGCCCTCGTTAGATATTGGTGAAGGCGACCCTCACCTGGCGATCGATGCTGGCGCCCTGGGCATCGCGCTGCAGAACCTGGTGTCCAACGCGGTGGAGCACTCACCGCGCGCTGGCCGCATCGCAGTGTCACTCAGACGCCTGGACGATCACTTCGAGCTGACCGTCGAGGACGAGGGGCCGGGTATCGATGAGGCGAGTCTGTCGCGCGTATTCGAGCGCTTCTATAGCCGTAACAGTCCCAATGGTGCAGGCCTTGGGCTTTCCATCGTGGCGACCATTGTTGACCGGATGGGCGGGCAGGTGCTTTTGCGTAATCGAGCAAGCGGCGGGCTAGCCGCCACCTTGCTGTTTCCAGTGGGTTGAATCCCCCAGCAGAGTCGCTGCCAACGATACAGCTGGCATCTGACGCTGGTCACTTCAGACTTCCTTAAGCGTGGGCAGGATGGGAGGACGTGGGCTCAGCCGACCAACCAGGCGTACCCCTACCAACGCTGATACGGCGATACCCATCAGCGCAATGCTGAGCACCGCACTGGGGCATCACGCTGCCTTCGCCTGTTCCTGTCGATCCTGCGTTGGCCAGAACACTGAAGGACTGGTATGAGCGGGTAGGTAACGCTGGTTACGCACTGATTGGTTTTCATGCTTGTGCAGGCCTGGCACACCACGACTTGAAGACGCATGCTGCCACGGTGATACGGGCTACCTCACAGCAGACAGGTCAGGCGCTGGCTCTAGAAAGGGATGCTGCTGTTCATCAGTGACAGCTATGGGTCGATAGCGGTGCTCCTCAACCTCTAAATATCGAGCGGCCTGTGGCAGCATGTCCCCTCAATAGCTGACAAGGAGCGTCAAGATGCCCCCCCCCGGAAGACTCACCCCCGACCAACACGAAGCCTTCATGACACGCTATGCCCCAACCTTCGCGCTGGGCACCTTGCTGTGCATGGTGGCAGCGGGGAGCGGCATTGGGTTGTGGGACAGCAGCTACCTGCACAACCTGCCGGACAGGGGCGCTTACCTCCTTACTGGGGCGCTGACGCTGCTTATGCTGTTTTGCGCCGGCCAGTTCGCGATGATCCGCGGCTTTCGTTGGGGGCTCTGGTTGGTCTCGCCGTGCCTCGTAGGGCCTGCTCTCACGGCGATCAGCGTGTTCGGCACGCGCCATGCCGGCCCGTTGCAATACGTGATCCTCACGCTGTCCTTGCTGGGGCTGCTGGTGGTGAACAGCAAGCGACACCGCGCCATGCGCCAGCGCCTGGTGGAGTTGCGCCTGCAGCGTGCCGGCGTACTGCCGCCCAGCCGTGTCGACGACTACCCAGACGGCCCGCCGCCTAAAAAGCCCTGGTTCAGTATCGCGGTACTGGTATTGGGTGTGGTCGTCCTCATAGGCAAGGTTTACCTATTGGTTGCGCGCTAAGCGGGCAAGTCCAAGGCGCTAAGGCATAACCATATACCCTTTAATTCTTTGTCTCCTGGGACCATGTGTTTTCAACTAGCGCCTTTTTGAGCGAGCGCTGTCCGTGGAGCACTGTGAAGTAGTCGTCATCGGTCTGGGCGCCATGGGCGCCGCTACCACGTATCAGTTGGCCAAGGCAGGCGTCGATGTGGTGGGCATCGACCGCTACCACCCGCCGCATACCTTCGGTTCCAGCCACGGTGATACGCGAATTACCCGGCTGTCCGTGGGGGAAGGGGCACAGTACGTGCCTATCGTCAGGCGGGCTCAGCAAATCTGGCGCGAACTGGAAGCAGAGAGCGGCGAATCTTTGTTCGAACAATCCGGCTTGCTTGCGCTGACCTCCAGCCCCGACTTCGACCCCGCCGATAAAACCGACTTCACCTTGCGCACCATCGGGTTGGCCCAGACCTACGGGATCGACCACGAAGTCCTCGACGCAGAACAAATCCGCCAGCGCTTCCCACAATTCGCCCACGTGCGCGATGACGCAATCGGCTACTTCGAGCCGGGTGGCGGTTTCGTGCGCCCCGAGCGTTGCATCGAGGTGCAGTTGCGTTTGGCGGTGCAGCACGGCGCCACCTTGCACACGGGCGAATTGGTTACCCAGATCAGCTCGGATGAAGAGGGCGTCACGGTCACCACCGACCTGCGCACGGTGAAGGCCCGCAAGCTGGTGTTCAGCGCCGGTAACTGGGCCGGCGGGTTGTTGGGTGAGCCTTTCGACCGGTTGCTGAGTGTCTACCGGCAGAGGCTGTTCTGGTTTGAGCTTGAAGACGGCGCGGCCCTAGAGGGCGCGTCGCCCACGTTCATCTTCACCCATGGGCGCGGGGACGACAAAATCAACTACGGCTTCCCCGCGCAACCTGGCGAGGGCAGCCTGAAAATCGCCACGGCCCAGTACCACACGGCCTCGCAGCCTGACCTGCTGGACCGCACTGTTTCTGCCGCGGAAGGAAGGGAGATGTACCAGCAGCAAGTGCAAGGCCGGATTGCCAGGGTCACCGACAAGGTCCTCAAGTCGGCCGTTTGCGCCTACACCGTCACCCCAGACCGGCATTTCATCATCGACCAACACCCCACGCTCAACCACACCCTGGTGGTGTCAGCCTGTTCTGGCCACGGTTTCAAACACTCGGCGGCCCTGGGCGAGGCCTTCGCGCAGTGGTGCACACGCGGCACTACCGACCTTGATCTGTCCTCTTTCACCCTTGAACGATTCGAAGGAAAAACCCTGTGAAGCGCATTGCATTTTCCCTTGCCCTGCTGGCTGCCTCCGTTGGTGCTGCGCATGCCGAAACGCTCAAGATTGCCGTGGTGCCTGTGCCTCACGCCGAAATTCTGGCGTTCCTCAAACCTGAGCTGGCCAAGCAGGGGGTGGAGCTTGAGGTGAAGGTGTTCACCGACTATATCCAGCCGGACCGCCAGGTGGATGAGGGGCGGCTGGATGCCAACTACTTTCAGAGCAAGCCGTATTACGAGGCCTACAAGAAAGACCGCCCGAGCAGCGACCAGGTACCGGTTGTAGCCGTTCACATCGAGCCGTTCGGTGCCTACTCGAGCACGGTCAAATCGGTCGCCGAGCTGAAGGACGGCGCCACCGTCGCCATTCCCAACGACCCCACCAACTCCGGGCGCGCCCTGCTGCTGATCGCCAAGCAGGGCCTGATCACGCTGAAAGACCCCAGCAACATCATGGCAACCGCCGCCGACATCACCAGCAACCCCAAGCACCTGAAGTTCAAGGAGCTTGAAGCGGCCATGCTGCCGCGCGTGCTGGGCCAGGTGGACATGGCGCTGATCAACGCCAACTACGCGCTGGAAGCCAAGCTGGTGCCGCACAAGGATGCGTTGTTCATCGAAAGCTCCGAGTCGCCGTACGCCAACTACCTGTACGTGCGCAGGGACAAAGCCAACGACCCGGCCGTGCAGAAGCTTGGGGCGTTGTTGAACTCGCCGCAGGTCAAGCAGTTCATTCTTGAGCGTTATCACGGCGATGTGGTGCCGGCGTTCTGACCCCTTGAACTGACATCGCACATCAAGCCGTCACGGGCCAGGCCCGTGACGGCTCGCGGATTTCAGATCGGTATCCCGCTCAGCTTCTGTCCAGAAGCGGGTCTCGCTCGGCAACGTTCCTTTGAACCCCTTCCCATCGGCTTATGACCAGCGGCGCGATGGCGTTCCCGAGAACATTGAGCGTGGTGGTGCCGCTTTCAATGACCCGGAAGATCCCTGCCACCAGTGCAACAGCCTCGAGTGGCAGCCCGGCCGATGCCAATGTCGCCGAGAGGATGATGATCGCAAAGCCAGGGACACCCGCAGCGCCTTTTGAGGTCAGCACCATGGTCACGACCAGTAGAATTTGCTGAGAAAGGCTGAGGTCTATTCCATAAAGCTGCGCAATGAATATTGTCGCGACACCCAGGAATATAGACGCGCCGTCAAGGTTGAACGCGTACCCCACGGGTACGACAAAACTGACAATACGTCGTGGAACACCATAGTCCTCAAGTTTTACCATCAGTTGGGGCATTACGGCAGCGGACGCTGCACTGGAACACGCCAGAATCAGTTCGTCCTTGAAGTAACGAACAAGCGTGAACAGGTGCTCGCCGATCAAATAACAGATCCCGCCGAGTATGACAAAAGCGAACAGAAAGAGTGCCAGGTAAACAACACCGATCAACTTGAGCAGGGGGAGAAGCGCGGCGAAACCAAAGGTGGCGACTGTAGCGCCGATCATCCCGAACACCCCGATCGGTGCGTAAGCCATGACATAGCTGACCAGTTTGAACATTGCGTCAGCAGTGCCCTGCAGTGTTGCGACAACCGGGGCGCTTTTCTCGCGGGGCAGGGCATTCAAGGCCATGCCAAACAACACGGCGAAGAACAGAATTGAGAGCAGCTTGCCTTCAGATAATGAGAGAACGATATTATCCGGTACGATATTTTGCAGAATGATCAGGGCGCCTTTGGAGGGCTCAGGTTTCATGACCGCATCGGCATGCGCCATACCTGCGATCACGGTGCCCGATCCGGGCTCCAGCAGGTTACCAAGGACAAGCCCCACAATGATCGCCAGCGTCGTGATAGCGAAGAAGTAAGCAAGGGATTTGGCCCCCATGCGACCAAATGACTTGTTGTCCCCGCCCCCCGCGATGCCCAGCACCATGCAGCAGAAGACAATAGGGACGACAATCATCTTCATCATCTTGATGAAGATGTCACCCAAGGGCTTCAGCACTTCACTGCTTACCCATTGCTGATGCTCTGGATGGGTATTCAGGTACCCGCCTACAAGGATGCCAAGGAACAAGCCGGCAATGATCTGCCAGACCAGTGGGATTCTTTTCATGACTCTAGCCTTTTTTATAGAAGGTGTGCTGCACGGACGGCAGTAGCTAGATGCGTGAGCGAGGGGCTCACGCGGGCGCACGTTGTGTAATCACTATGACTTGGCGAATATCTGTGCCATGTCTTTGAACGCTTTGAATTCCAGTGCATTGCCGCACGGGTCAAATAGGAACATCGTGGCTTGCTCACCCACCTGTCCCTTGAAGCGTATGTACGGTTCGATGACAAACTGGGTGCCCAGGGCCGTAAGCCGCTCGGCAAGTGCCTCCCATTGGTCCCACTGCAGAATCACGCCAAAGTGTGGAGCAGGGACGTTGTGCCCATCCACCGGGTTGCTCAAAGCGTTTTCCTGATACGCCATCTTGGGATGTTCGTGAATCACCAGTTGGTGACCGTAGAAGTTGAAATCAACCCACTGAGCAGCAGAGCGCCCCTCTTCGAGATTGAATACCTCGCCATAGAATTTACGGGCGGCCGGGATATCGTAAACGGGAATCGCAAGGTGGAAAGGGGACAGGTTCATCAGGCGCTCCTGGAGGGCTATTGATGGTTCGACTGGGCGAGATGCCGTTGCAACATCTCGTATGTTTCGTTCTGGGAGAGAGTTTAGAAGTGGCCAATCAATAAAAAAATCAATATATTTTGGTCAAAAACACAAAGGGAATTTGTCAATGATTCGCGAGCTCAAGACGCTGGTTGCGGTGGCCCGAGAGGGCACATTCGCTGCGGCGGGGGTGAGGATCAACCTCACACAGGCTGCGGTGAGTGCCCAGATGCAAAGGCTTGAAGGGGAGCTTGGCTTCGAGATATTCGAGCGCAAAGGCAGGAACGCGCAGTTGAACCGGCGGGGCCAGCAAATTCTGATCCAGGCGCAGGAAGTGATCAGGCTATACAACAGCCTGGGTTCCAATGCACTGGGTAGCGTGCCATCGGTACAGGTAGATATCGGCGCGATTGCGTCCATACAACGGTCACTGCTGCCGCAAGCATTGGCTCAATTCCATGGCACGCGGGCTGAATGCCGCACGCGGATCATTCCAGGGGTATCACTGCAGTTGCTCAGTGCGGTAGATGCACGGGAAATCGACTGTGCGATAATCATCCGCCCACCGTTCGAATTGCAAAGTGACCTGCATTGGACAACGCTGGCAAGCGAACCCTACCGCTTGATTGTTCCCGCAGGCCTGCCAGAGGGTGACTGGCGCGACATACTCTCGACCCAACCTTTCATTCGTTACGAACGCTCTTCGTTCGGTGGCCGGCAGGTCGATCGCTTCCTGCGCCAAGCTCACTTCACTACCAGGGACGTGTGCGAGCTGGACGAGCTGGATGCAATCACCGAGCTGGTCGCGAAGGGCGTTGGGGTGGCATTGGTACCGCAAACCATCACGCGGGATGCCTGGCCAGCGTCGGTTCGAGCCTATGACCTTGGCGCGAGCACGTTTCATCGCGACATTGGCCTGGTTTACCCCGCCAATGTCGCGTTGAGCGAGCAGGTCACCCTGCTGATCGACCTGATCGTCCAGGCGGCAGCTCAATCAGCAGGCCAGGTAGGCCTACCCGGTATCACGTGACAGCGGGGGCCCGGAAACGGCGCAGATCAGGGCGCGATGTGGGTGTGGTAGACCTTGCTGACCACCGTCCACTGACCCTCGACTTTCAACAAGTTGAAAAAGTCGGTGAAGCAGAAACCTGAGATGTCGTTGGTATCGATACGCGCACTGGCGGCAGTGCCGACGATATCGATATTGACGATGACGCCCTGGGCCTCTGGCGAGGGGCGGAAAGGTGGGTTGTCGATGATGTCGAACAGGCCCTGGATCGGCCCGCCAACCAGCTTGGCGTTGGCATCGACGCCAAAAATGGTGGCCTGCTCACTGAACGCCGGTTTCATAAGGCTGCTCTTGGCCTGCTTGCCGCCTTCGTTGTACTGATTCAGTACTTCGACGATGGCGTTGTATTCCTGCACATAAGTGGGTTTGTTCATGGTGTTGTTCCTGTGGTGAATAAAGCTATGACGAGTCTTGCCGGGTAGGGGGACGATCGGGTCGTTTACGGTGGTGTTGGCAATCACGGCGGCTCGCGGCATGACACAGCGCGTCCTTCAGTAATTGCCGTTGGGCCAGTCGGTGTACCCCTTGGCGCCACCCCCGTAGTAGCTCTCGCGCGAAGCGACTGTCAGCGGCGCACCCTGGCGCAAGCGTTCAACAAGGTCGGGATTGGAGATGAACAGGCGGCCGAAGGCCACGGCGTCGATCTTGTTGTCAGCGCGGCGCTCGATGGCCATTTCCAGGTCGTAGTTGTTGTTACCGATATAGGGCCCTGCGAACAAGCTGCTGAGGGCATCCATATCAACGCCCGCGGGGATTTCGCGGCTGGTCGCCGTGGCGCCTTCGACGAAATGCAGGTAAGCCAGGTTCAGCGCGTTCAGCTGGGGCACCAGGTAACCGAACAGGCCCATGACGTTGCTGTCGGGGGGTGTGTTGCCAGCGTCCGGGGTGACCGGCGAAAGGCGGATGCCAACCCGGTCGCTGCCCCAGATCTCGACAACCGCGCGGGTGACTTCAAGTGTCAGACGCGCCCGGTTTTCGATCGAACCACCGTACTGGTCGGTACGCTGATTGGTGGAATCACGCAGAAACTGGTCGAGCAGGTAGCTGTTGGCAGAATGCACCTCCACGCCGTCGAACCCCGCGCGCTTGGCGTTGCGCGCGGCAGTACGGTATTGCTCGATGATGCCGGGGATCTCGTGGGTTTCCAGGGCGCGTGGTGTGGACACTGGGACAAAACCGTCGACCGTATAGGTACTGCCCTCGGCCTTGATCGCCGAGGGTGCTACCGGTGCCTGGCCGCCAGGCTGCAATTCGACGCTGGAGAAGCGGCCGACATGCCACAGTTGCAGCACGATCTTGCCGCCTTCGGCATGCACAGCTTCCGTGACTTTCTTCCAGCCAGCGGTCTGTTCATCGCTCCAGATGCCCGGCGTGGCAGCATAGCCACGGCCTTGGGCGCTGATGTTGGTCGCTTCGGCGATGATCAGGCCGGCTGAGGCGCGCTGGGCATAGTAGGTGGCGTGCAGCTCATTGGGTATACCGTCCTCGGCGTAACGGCTGCGCGTGACGGGTGCCATGACGATTCGGTTGGCGAGTTCGATGGCGCCCATGCGGGTGGGGGCGAACAGATCGGTGCGGGTGCTGTTGTCAGTCATGAAGGATTCCAGTAAGTAGACCAGTCGTCTAGTTTTCGGGTAAAAAAAAGCCGCTCAACCGAGCAGGCTTTTAGTCATGGCCAAAGCCGATTGGAAGGGTTGGGCAGAGCGGTTAACTTTCGCCATCAACGATGCGCCCAACCACAGTTGATACAGTGATTCGGCGAGTGCAGCGCTGTCTTTGGTAACGATGCTGCCATCATTGATACCGCGCTCGATGCTATCGCTGATCAGCCTGATGATGCGGGAAGTACCTTGATCCAGCACATGACGCATGACCTCAGAAAGGTCGCAGACTTCAGCGCCGAGCTTCACCACCAGGCATTTGTTGTCGACGGCGTCGTCGTACTGGGTTTCACTCCAGTACTGAAAATACTTCAGAAGGCTTTGCGCGCCATTGGCCTGCTGCTTGAGAATCGGCTCGATACGGGCCAGGTACGCCTCGAAGTACACATCGAGCAACGCCTGGCCAAATTCTTCCTTGGACTTGAAGTAATGGTAGAACGAGCCCTTGGGCACACCCGCCGTGCTCAACACCTCGTTGAGACCGACGGCGGTGTAGCCTTTGTGGGTCATTAGCGCCCTGGCAACATCGAGGATGTGCTCACGCATTTCATTGGCTGGTTTCTTCATAGTGGGCGCAGTCTATTCCAGATTAGACCAGTCGTCTACTACGCTCGACAGAGGGTCGATTCATTCTTCGGCGGCACCCTGTATCTACCGTCCAGGCTTAGTCTGAGGTCAGAGTATCGGCCACATCACCCATTCGGCGGGACGGGCGCAGCGCCTGGTGGCCGACCTTCTTGATTTCACACTCGTGCAAGTTGGGCGCGGCATCGAGGTGACGTTCGAGCCGGTCGACCTTCACGGGTTGATAGCAGATTGCCTGGAGGAGCTGCGGCTTGCCTTCCCTGGTCATGAGCAGTGGTCAGGGCCACTACAGCGCGGACAGTGATCGGCTCTATCAGATGTCGGTAACCTGGTTGCCAACGCGATTGCCTATGGCGCGGCGGGAGGAAGTGTTACGGTCTGTTCAAGGTTCGAAGACGAAGCGATCGCGCTGACCGTGCACAACACAGGCACACCCCTGCCCGCAGAATTGCTTGACGATTTGTTCGAGCCGACAGTGGATTCCTATTGCGCCAACTTGCAGGCTGGTTCCAACCCTGATCGTGATGATCGCATCAGGCACAAATCGATGACCACCTGAGCGGTGTCAGGCCGGGAAATCAACTGCGGCCGGCCGCTTTCGACCCGTAGCAGACGCTCGCAGAGCGAAGACTGCGGCAAGATCTTCGTGTTTTGCCGAGCCTCAGTTTCGCTGTCAGCTTGCTACATGGGGGAGCGGCGTCAAGCCACTGTCTTTGATCGCGGCGTCGGCTTCTGGCGATGCCAGATAGTCGAGGAGCGCCTGGGCTGCGGCATGATGCTGGCTCTTGGTGACGACAGCGCCAGAATACATAGTCATTTTCTGCGCTTCAGCCGGGATCAGACCAACGATGTCGATCCCCTTTACTGGCTTAAGCTCACTGAGCTGTTGGAAGCCGATCTGTGCTTGGCCGCGAGCGACCACCGCCCCGACAGGCTCGGCAGGTATCATGTGAGCCTTGGCCACGAACTGGTCACCGAGCTGCATGCGAGGGAACAGGGTCTTGGAGAGATAAACGCCGCTGGCGCTGTCGGAGTAGGCGAGAGACTTGCTGTTTTGCAGCACAGTGCGCAAGGCCTGCATCGTGCCAATGTCCGGCTTCGGTTCGCCTTTGCGAACGGCCATGGCAATGAAAGACTTTCCGAGATCTATTCGGCTGGTTTTGTCGGCTAGACCGCTGGCGACCAGGTTGTCGAGCGCCGAACCTACCATCAGAACCACATCCGCCTGCTCACCGCGGGCGAGCCTATTTGGGACGGCCTGTGGGGTTTCCCCCATCGAAGGCGCGGCTAGAACTTCCAGCTTCACGCCATGTGTCTTCTCATAAGCTGGCGCCACTTCCCGGATAGCGCCCATGATACCGCCGGAACTCAGAACGGTCAGCGTTTGCTCGCCACCTTGTACAGCGTCAGCAGCCGAGCAGGCGAATGAAGTGGTCAAGAGGGCAGCACAGGACAGCATTCGAAGCATCGGAGCGTTCTCCACATGTAAAAGCGCGAAATTTTACGGAGCGTGGAGCCGGCTAAGAATTAATCAACGATTAAGAATGTTTTAAATTTCTTTCCGCAGATGGCAGCGACGGGCTGAAAGCCGGTGGCAACAGTTCCCACAGGTTCGGCGCAGGTTTGCAGACGGGTGACATTCGGGTCATTGATAAAAGCGATAGCTGCTATGTGGAAGGTATCAGTTCCATCAAAGAAAATGCGCCACGAGGTAACCACATGATGGAATCTGTTATGAAAAAGGTCTCTTTCACCGAACGCATGGTCCATGCCGTGGGCTATGAAATCTTCGCTGTGCTGCTCTGTGCGCCACTGCTCTCGTGGATCATGGGCAAGTCGCTGGCCACCGCTGGCGCCCTGGCGGTCACCCTGTCGGTGATCGCGATGATCTGGAACATGGCCTACAACGCGCTGGTCGACCGTTTCGTGGCGACGCCGCGCATCCAGTGGAAAGCGCTGGCGCGCTTCGTTCATGGCCTGGGCTTCGAGGCGGGGCTGGTGGTCTGGTGCCTGCCGGTGGCGGCCTGGATGCTGCAGATCTCGCTGATGCAGGCATTCATGGTCGAGCTGGGTTTTTTCGTGATCATCCTGCCGTACACCGTGCTGTACAACTGGGCGTTCGACCGGGCCCGGCACTTCATCGTGCAGCGCCGGGCTATGGCCTGAGGCTTCAGAAGTGCTTGCTGACGCCGGCTACCACGGTGGCGCTGCAGACATCGTCAAAGCCATAACTACTGGCGCATTCGGCGTGCGACAGGTTGGTATCCAGGTAACTGAGGCGCCAGGTGAGCCCAAGGACATCGCGTGTGAGCCTGGCCTCCCACTCACGGTATGAGTCGCGCGACTGGCCGCTTTGCGACCAGTAGCTCGGGTCCTTGAAGTCCACGCGGCCGTAGCGCAGTTCCAGGCAGACCCGCAGCGGTAACGCTGTTTGATAGCCCACCCAGGTGTAGAGGCTGTCCTGTTCCTTGCCGTACTGGGTCGAGGCGTCGGTCGAGTAATACGCCGCCAGCTTGAAACCCTGCACCGCGAGAATGGCGTAAAGCTCGGACAGGTTGTACTGGCTCTCCTTCGGGTAGCTGTACTTGATGTAGCCCAGGTCCAGGTTGACCTGCTCAGCCATCTGCCAAGCCCAGCCACCGTAGTAGTCGACTTCCTGGCGGGTCTTGCTGGCAAAGCCGAAATCGACGTTCGAGGTCCAGGCGCCGAGGTACAGGCCGCTGGCGTGGCTGAGCATGATGTCGGCCTGTAGCGCCGGGTCGCCCTGGGTTTGCGAGATGCCGCGGCTGCGGTAGTCACTGACCGCCGCCAGGTCGATGTCGACCGCGAAGTCGTCATTGATCGGCAGGGCGATGGCGACGGGGGCGAGCGTGGCGCAGCCGAACGCGCACACGGCTGCCAGGGTAGCGTGTTTCATGGTGATCCCTATCTTGTGTTGTGGTTGTTGTGGCAGATAGAAAGGCGGCATGCCGGGGGCATGCCGTGCAGCTAAAGGGGGGCGCAGCGGCTTAGCGGGCGTATACCTGGCGGCCGCCGAAGTAGGTGGCCAACACCTGGGTTTCGCCGAGCTGCTGGTCGTTCACCGCGAGCACGTCACGGTCGAGGATGACGAAGTCGGCCTGTTTGCCCGGGCTCAGCGAGCCGATCTGCTGCTCCATGCCCAGGGCCTTGGCGGCATTGGCGGTATAGGCATAAAGCATGGTCTGGCGGTCGAGGCGCTCTTCGGCGTTGAGCACGCCTTGCTCACCCTTGCGCGTTGCCGCCTGGGCGATGGCCAGCCAGGGGCTCGGTGACGACACCGGCCAGTCGCTGGCCCCGGCGATGGTCGCCCCCTTTTTCTGCAGCGAATGGGCCGGGTACTGGTAGCGGAATGCCGTTGCGTCGATGTAGGGCTTGACCATGTCGACGGTGTAATCGTCGCCGGCGGCCCACAGCAGCTGCATCGATGCGATCACGTCGAGGGCTTTGAAGCGGGCGAAGTCCTGGGGGTTGACCAGTTGCAGGTGAGTGATCGAGTGATGGATGCCGCTGTTGCCAGCCTTGCGCGCTTGCTCGATGCCGTTCAGTGACTCACGCACCGCACGGTCGCCAATGGCGTGGATGTGCACCAGCCAGCCCCGTTGGTCGGCGGCGCTGACCAGCTCGCCAAAATGTTGCGGGTCGATCAGCAGTTCACCCGGTTTATGGGTGTTGTGGTACGGCTTGAGCAGGGCGGCGGACTGCGCGGGGTATTCGAGCACACCGTCGGCGAACACCTTGATGCCCGGCAGGGTCAGGTTCGGCACACCGGCGAACTGCTTGCGCACGTTGTCGATGGTCTGCAGGTCGGCGGGGGTGCTTTTCGGGTTGACCACCAGCAGCGCGGCGACATGCGCGTTGAGCCCACCCTGCTCGGCGAGGGCCTTGTAGGCTGGCAGAACGCCCACGGTGTGATCGGTGGGTTTGATGGCGAAGATTGCCTCGCCGGGCATGCTGTTGGCTGCCGGGTCCATCCAGGCGGTGATGCCCAGGCTGTTGTTGAACTGCACGGCGGCCTGCGCGCCCTTGAGCAGGGCGGCGGCATCGGCCTTGGGCAGTACGCTGGCGACCCGGTCCCAGCCAGCGTCGACCAGAAAGCCACTGGGCTGGCCATCGTCGAAGCTGCCGATGGTGTCTTTTTCCTGGGGGCTCAGGCTGCTCAGCAACGCCTTGTCGATACCGGCGCGCTTGAGCATGGCCTGGTTGGCCCAGGCGGTGTGGTAGTCCTCGCCAATGAACACGATGGGCGTCGAGGCCCACTCGCCCTGGCTGAAGCGCGCATTCAGTGCCTTGGCCTGGGCCCAGTAGCTCGAGCTGACGCCGAGCACGTGCAGCACATCGCCGTTGCGTGCACGCCCGTCATCGCGCCAGGCGCGCAGGCGGGCTTCGAAGTCGTCCAGCGGCAGCGCCTCGCCGCCCATGTCGGCGCCACTCAGTTGCAGGCCGCCGAAGATGGCGTGGGAGTGGGTATCGATCAGGCCTGGCGTGACCCGTTTGCCTTGCAAGTCGATCACCTGGGTGTGCGAGTCGGCGAGTGCGCGGGCCTGGGCATCGGAGCCCACCGCCACCAGCTTGCCGCCTTCGATGGCGATGGCCTGCACCTGCGGGTTGTTGCGGTCGGCGGTGAAGATCTTGCCATTGACCAGCACCAGCTCGGCGGCAGCCAGCGCTTGCCCGGAGCAAAAAGCCACGGCCAGCGCCAGCAAGCCAGGAAGACATCTCGACATGTGTAGCCTCTTGTATTTATGGGTGTAACGCGAGCCTAACCAGCGCGCGCCTGGCATAGAATCGCCAGAACGCTAAAAAGCCTTTTGCCATTCAGGAAAAACCGCATGGATACCTTGGGTGCGATTTCGATGTTCGTCGCCACTGCCGAGCATGGCAGTTTCAGCCGCGCAGCCGAGGCGCTGGGCAAGACGCCCTCGGCGCTGACCAAGGCGGTGACTCACCTGGAACGTGAGCTGGGCAGCCAGCTGTTCGAGCGCAGCACCCGGCGCATCGTGCTGACCGAAGCCGGCCGGCTGTACCTGGAAACCGCCCGGCAGGTGTTGAAGAGCCTGCATCAGGCCGGTGAAGAGATCAGCCAGTTGCAGGGGGTATCCGGCACCTTGCGCCTGACCGCGCCACTGGCGTTCGGCAGGGCGTTCCTGGCGGATGCCTGTGCTGGCTTCATGCGCGAATACCCGCAGATTCAGCTGCGGGTGGAGTTGTCCGATGCCTTTGTCGACCTGATCGAAGCCGGTTACGACCTGGCACTGCGCGAAGGGCACAGCGACCTGCCGGGCCTGATTGCCCGGGTCATCGGCCACAACCGCATCGTTCTCTGTGCCAGCCCCGACTACATCGCGCGCAACCCGCTGCCGGTGACGGCGCACAGCATCGGCCAGCACCACTGGCTCAAGTACATCCACCCGGCGCTGGATGCGCGGTTCTGGTGGCTGCAGTGTGACGGCGTGCGCATGCGCCTGCCGTATCCGCAGAAGGCGCGGCTGGAAAGCGACAACTACGACTTGCTGCTACGCAATGCACTGGCGGGGCACGGCATCCTGCACACCCCGCAGTGGAGCGTGCGCCGCTATTTGCAGGAGGGGCGGCTGGTGCGGGTGATGGAGCACTGCGTGATCGAGCCGGATGCATTCGGTGAAGACATCCTCGCGGTCTACCCCAGCCACCGCCGTGCCAGCGGCAAGGTGCTGGCGTTCATCGACTACTTGCAGGGCTACCTGCAGCGGCAGTGAGGTTCAGCCGATAGGGTCCTGGCCGAGCACCTTGCTCAACGCCACCCGGGCATCTTCCAGTTGCACCAGCGAAGCATGCCGTGCGCCCAGGGCGTCGCCGTTCTGGATGGCGGTGAGGATCGCCTTGTGCCGCGGCAACGCCAGTTCGTCGAAGTTGGGGCGCTGGTTGGAGTAGCGCACCGACTCACGCAACGCCAGCGAGAGCATGTTGCACAGGTAGGCGAGCAGGTCGTTATGGGTGGCGTCGGCGATGCGCGCGTGGAAGTCCAGGTCCGGTTGCAGGCGTTCCTCGTGAGTGCTTGCGGCTTCCATGCGCAGGTAGGCCTCGCTGATCGACGCGACATCGGCAGGGCTGGCGTTGGTCGCAGCCAGTGCTGCAGCGGCAGGTTCGATGACCCAGCGCACGCTGGACAGGGTGTTGAAGAATTCCTGCTGTGGCGTGGCCTGCATCAGCCAGTGCAGCACGTCCGGGTCGAGCATGTGCCAGTCGTGACGCGGGCGCACCAAGGTGCCGACGCGTGGGCGGGCTTCGATCAGGCCCTTGGCGGTGAGGGCGCGCATCGCTTCACGGAACACCGGCCGGCTGATGGCGTAGGCTTCGCACAGGCTGGCTTCGGCGGGCAGTTTGTGCCCCGGCTGGAGCTGGCCGGATACGATCTGCAGGCCGAGGTCCTGGACCAGGGTGGCGTGCATGCTCTTGCGCGTGGTGGGCTGGCGGTAGTTCATGGGCGGTGCTGGCGGTCCATCGGAGCGGGGAGGGCATCATAGCATCACAAGTCGAGCACAGGTCTTGCTCTTGCAGGAGCGGCCTTGTGTCGCGAAAGGGCTGCAAAGCAGCCCCGGCGATCTGTGCATTGTTGCTGATACCCTGGGGCTGCTTTGCAGCCCTTTCGCGACACGAGGCCCTCCTACAAGAGCAGGGCCAGCGCGGGGTCAGTGGGAGTGCTTGGGCACCTCAGAGCCCCGGCAGCCGACCAGGAAGTCGAAGTCGCAACCTTCGTCGGCCTGCATCACATGGTCGAGGTACAACTTTGCATACCCCCCGCTGATCAACGGCTGCGGCGCTTGCAGGTCCGCCAGGCGGCCGGCCAGTTCCTCATCGGAAATATCCAGGTGCAGGCGGCCTGCCTGGCAGTCCAGCTCGATCCAGTCACCTTCGCGCACCGCTGCCAATGGCCCGCCTGCCGCCGCTTCTGGCGCCACGTGCAATACCACCGTGCCATACGCCGTGCCGCTCATGCGCGCATCCGAGATGCGCACCATGTCAGTCACGCCCTGGGCCAGCAGCTTGGCCGGCAGGCCCATGTTGCCGACTTCGGCCATGCCCGGGTAACCCTTCGGCCCGCAATGCTTCATCACCAGCACCGAGCTGGCGTCGACCTCCAGTTCCGGGTCGTTGATGCGTGCCTTGTAGTCTTCGAAGTTTTCGAACACCACGGCGCGGCCACGGTGGCGCATCAGCGCAGGCGTCGCCGCCGAGGGCTTGAGCACGGCGCCCTTGGGTGCAAGGTTGCCGCGCAGGATGCAGATGCCGCCATCGGCCACCAGCGGCTTGTCGATCGGGCGAATGACGTCTTCGTTGTACAGTGGTGCGCTTTGGCAGTTGTCCCACAGGCTCTTGCCATTCGCGGTCAGTGCGTCGGGGTTGGGCAGCAGGTTGTGCTCGCCGAGGCGGCGGATCACCGCCGGCAGGCCGCCTGCATAATAGAACTCTTCCATCAGGAAACGGCCCGACGGCTGCAGGTCGACCAGGGTCGGCGTACCGCGGCCGACACGGGTCCAGTCTTCCAGTTGCAGGTCCACGCCGATGCGCCCGGCGATGGCCTTGAGGTGGATCACGGCGTTGGTCGAGCCACCGATGGCGGCGTTGACGCGGATTGCATTCTCGAAGGCTTCGCGGGTGAGGATCTTCGACAGGCGCAGGTCTTCATTGGCCATCTCGACGATGCGCATGCCCGACAGGTGAGCGAGCACGTAACGGCGCGAGTCCACAGCCGGGATCGCAGCATTGTGCGGCAGCGAAGTGCCCAGGGCTTCGGCCATGCATGCCATGGTCGAGGCGGTACCCATGGTGTTGCAGGTACCGGCCGAGCGCGACATGCCGGCCTCGGCCGAAAGGAATTCGTTCAGGTCGATCTGCCCGGCTTTGTAGGCCTCATGCATCTGCCAGACGATGGTGCCGGCACCGATGTCGCGGCCCTTGTGCTTGCCGTTGAGCATCGGCCCGCCGGTCACCACGATCGCTGGCACGTCACAGCTGGCAGCCCCCATCAGCAGTGCCGGGGTGGTCTTGTCGCAGCCGGTGAGCAACACCACGGCATCCACTGGGTTGCCGCGGATGGCTTCTTCCACGTCCATGCTCGCCAGGTTGCGGGTGAGCATGGCGGTGGGGCGCAGGTTGGACTCGCCGCTGGAGAACACCGGGAACTCCACCGGGAAGCCGCCGGCCTCCAGCACGCCTTTCTTCACGTGTTCGGCGATCTTGCGAAAGTGCGCGTTGCATGGAGTCAGCTCAGACCAGGTGTTGCAGATGCCGATGATCGGCTTGCCCTGGAATTCGTGGTCAGGGATGCCCTGGTTCTTCATCCAGCTGCGGTACATGAAGCCGTTCTTGTCGGCCGTGCCGAACCATTGGGCGGAGCGCAGGGGGCGTTTGCTATCAGACATGACGGACACCTTATTAGTATTACTATTTGTCGTTATGTGGCGACTCTATCGCTAAAAAAGCGCTCTGTGAAGGGTTGTTGTTTTAAATAGTAATACTATATGATCCTTTCACCGCGCCGGAGGTCTGCCCACAAAACCCCGGCCATGTGCTGTCCCCATTACAAGAACAATCGGAGACCTCGCCATGATTCAGGAGCAGCGGCTCGTCCGCCTGATCACGCTGAAACTCATCCCTTTTCTGGTCCTGCTTTACCTGGTGGCCTACGTCGATCGCTCGGCGGTGGGCTTTGCCAAGCTTCATATGGGAGCCGACATTGGCATCGGTGATGCCGCCTACGGCCTGGGGGCCGGGCTGTTCTTCATCGGCTACTTCCTGTTCGAGGTTCCCAGCAATCTGTTGCTCGACCGCTTCGGCGCGCGGCGCTGGTTCGCCCGCATCCTGGTGACCTGGGGCGCGATCACCATTGGCATGGCATTCGTCACCGGGCCCCATGGCTTCTATGTGATGCGCTTCCTGCTCGGTGTTGCCGAGGCGGGCTTCTTCCCCGGCGTGCTGTACTACATCACCCAGTGGTACCCGGTACGCCATCGCGGCAAAATCCTCGGCTTCTTCATCCTCTCCCAGCCACTGGCGATGCTGGTCACGGGGCCGCTGTCGGGCGCCTTGCTGGGCCTGGACGGCAACCTCGGCCTGCACGGCTGGCAGTGGCTGTTCATCTGTATCGGTACCCCGGCGGTGCTGCTGGCCTGGCCGACCCTGCGCCTGCTGCCCGATGGCCCGGACAAGGTGCGCTGGCTGGACGACACTCAGCGCCGCTGGCTCAAGGAGCAGCTGGCCGAAGACCTGCGCGAGTTCGGCCAGACCCGCCACGGCAATCCGCTGCATGCCCTGAAGGATGGCCGGGTGTTGCTGCTGGCGCTGTTCTACCTGCCGATGACCCTGAGCATCTACGGCCTGGGGCTGTGGCTGCCAACGCTGATCCACCAGTTCGGCGGCAGCGACTTGGTGACCGGCTTCGTCTCGGCGGTGCCATACCTGTTCGGCATCATCGGCCTGCTGATCATTCCGCGCAGTTCCGACCGCCTCAACGATCGCTATGGCCACCTCGGCCTGCTCTATGCCCTGGGCGCCCTGGGCCTGTTCCTCAGCGCCTGGCTGACAATGCCGGCAATGCAGCTGGCGGCGTTGTGCCTGGTGGCCTTTGCGCTGTTTTCCTGCACGGCGATCTTCTGGACCTTGCCTGGGCGTTTCTTCTCTGGTGCCAGCGCGGCGGCCGGCATCGCCCTGATCAACTCGATCGGCAACCTCGGCGGCTACCTTGGCCCCTTCGGCATCGGTGCGCTCAAGGAGCACACCGGCCAGCTGTCCTCGGGCCTGTACTTCCTGGCCGTGGTCATGCTGTTCGGGTTGGCATTGACCGGCGTCGTCTACAACCGCCTGGAGCGCCGCCAGCGCCAGGCATCCGTGAACATTGCAACCGACAAGCGAGCACAAGCATGCGACTGATCCAATTCGAAACCGCCGCCGGCCAGCGCCGGGTCGGCGTGGTGGAGGGCGAGCGTGCCCTGGAAATCTGTGGTGCCAGCAGTACCCGTGAACTGGCCCTGCAGGCGATTGCTGCCGGCCGCGACCTGGCCGCCCAGGTGCGGGCTGCAGGCCTTGGCGAAGGGCATGACTATCAAGCCCTGCTTGCCGAAGGCCGAGTGCTGCCACCGCTGGACCATGAAGACCCGGCGCATTGCCTGGTGACCGGTACCGGCCTGACCCACCTGGGCAGCGCCGCCACCCGCGACAAGATGCATCAGCAGCAGGCCGAGGGTGCCGTCACCGACAGCATGCGCATGTTCCAGTGGGGCCTGGAGGGCGGGCGACCGTCAGCGGGCGAGGAGGGTGCGCAACCGGAGTGGTTCTACAAGGGCGATGGCGCCATCGTCGTGCGCCCGGGGGCCGACCTGCCCTTGCCGGCGTTCGCCGAGGATGCCGGAGAAGAACCGGAGCTGGTCGGGCTGTATGTGATCGGCGAGTGCGGCACACCGTTCCGCCTGGGTTACGCCCTGGGCAACGAGTTTTCCGACCATGTGATGGAGCGCCGCAACTACCTGTACCTGGCGCATTCCAAGCTGCGCGCCTGCAGCTTTGGCCCCGAACTGCGCCTGGGGGCGCTGCCCGCGCACCTGGAAGGCCGCAGCCGCATCTTGCGCAATGGCCAGCAACTGTGGAGCAAGCCGTTCCTGTCCGGGGAGCAGAACATGTGTCACAGCTTCGAAAACCTCGAATTCCACCACTTCAAGTACGCCCAGTTCCTGCGCCCGGGCGATGTCCACGTGCATTACTTCGGCACCGCCACGCTGTCGTTCGGCGACGGCATCCAGGCACGCCCCGGCGACACCTTCGAGGTCAGCCTCGACGCCTTCGGCCAGCCATTGCGCAACGGCATCGCCGCTGCTGACCGGGCGCCGCGCCCGGGCCTGGTGAAAAGCCTCTGAGCCTTCAATCGTTGTCACAGGAGTCAATCATGTCGGGAAGCAACTTTATCGGCGGCGCCCGCAGCGCCGCTGGCAGCGTGCGTCTGCAGAGCTTCGACGCACGCAGTGGCGAGCCCTTGCCGGTCGTCTTCAGCCAGGCCACGCCTGACGAGGTGGACGCCGCCGCCCGCGCCGCCGAGCAGGCCTTTGCCGGGTACAACGGCCTGGCGCCGCAACGACGCGCGCGCTTTCTGGAGGCCATAGCCGAGCAGCTGGATGGATTGGGCGAGGCGTTCATCGATACGGTTTGCCGCGAAACGGCCTTGCCCGCCGCACGCATCCAGGGTGAGCGCAGCCGTACCAGCAACCAGTTGCGCCTGTTCGCCCAGGTACTGCGCCGCGGCGACTATCTGGGGGCGCGCATTGACCGTGCGCAACCGCAGCGCCAGCCACAGCCGCGACCGGACCTGCGCCAGTACCGTACCGGCGTCGGCCCGGTGGCGGTGTTCGGGGCCAGCAACTTCCCGCTGGCGTTCTCCACCGCTGGGGGCGATACCGCCGCCGCGCTGGCTGCTGGCTGCCCGGTGGTGGTCAAGGCCCACAGCGGCCACATGGCCACGGCCGAGTATGTCGGCGAGGCGATTCAGCGTGCCGCCGAGGCCACTGACATGCCGGCGGGGGTGTTCAACCTGATCTACGGCGCCGGCGTGGGTGAAGCGCTGGTCCGCCACCCGGCGATCCAGGCGGTCGGCTTCACCGGCTCGCTCAAAGGTGGCCGCGCCCTCTGCGACCTGGCAGCGGCGCGCCCGCAACCGATCCCGGTGTTCGCCGAGATGAGCAGCATCAACCCGGTGCTGGTGCTGCCCGCAGCGCTGCAGGCCAGGGGCGAGCAGGTGGCCGGTGAACTGGCAGCATCAGTGGTGTTGGGGTGTGGGCAGTTTTGCACCAACCCGGGGCTGGTCATCGGCATTGCCGGGCCCGCGTTTGCGGCGTTTGTTGCGGCGCTCGGTGCGCGCATGGCCGACCAGCCGGGCCAGACCATGCTCAATGCTGGCACCTTGCGCAGCTACGCGAGTGGTGTGGCGCGCCTGCACCAACACCCGGGCGTGCGTCACCTGGCAGGGCTGGAGCAGCGCGGCGACCAAGCCCATGCTCAACTGTTCCAGGCCGATGTCAGTTTGCTGCTGGAGGGGGATGAGCTGTTGCAGGAAGAAGTCTTCGGCCCGACCACGGTGGTTGTCGAGGTGGCCGACGCAACCGAACTGCGCCGTGTACTGGAGGCTTTGCACGGTCAACTGACTGCGACGCTGATCGCTGAACCTGCAGACCTGGAGCGCTTTGCCGCGCTGGTGCCGCTGCTTGAACGCAAGGCCGGCCGGTTGTTGGTCAATGGCTATCCGACGGGGGTCGAGGTGAGTGATGCGATGGTCCATGGCGGGCCGTATCCGGCTACGTCCGATGCGCGTGGGACCTCGGTGGGGACGCTGGCCATTGATCGCTTCCTGAGGCCGGTGTGCTACCAGAACTATCCGGATGCCTTGCTGCCGGAGGCGTTGAGGAACGCCAATCCGTTGGGGCTGTTGCGCCTGGTCGATGGTGAGTACAGCCGGGAAGCCTTGATTTAGGGCTGCTGGCCTCTTCGCGGGCAAGCCCGCTCCCACAGGATTTGCGCCTGCCCTGAAATTCGCGCTTTGACTGTGGCAGCGGGCTGGCCCGCGATAGGGCACTTGCAGACAAACGAGCAAGTCGCCCCAGCCTGTGAGAGGATGTCCACCACCCCAGCCAGGACCCCGAACGCAGCCTGATGAAGACACCAAAACGAATCGAACCACTGATCGAAGACGGCCTGGTCGACGAAGTACTGCGGCCCTTGATGAGCGGCAAGGAAGCAGCCGTCTACGTGGTGCGCTGCGGTGCCCAGGTCCGCTGCGCCAAGGTCTACAAAGAGGCCAACAAGCGCAGCTTCCGCCAGGCCGCCGAGTACCAGGAGGGCCGCAAGGTCCGCAACAGCCGCCAGGCCCGAGCCATGGCCAAAGGCAGCAAGTACGGCCGCAAGGAGGCCGAAGACGCCTGGCAGAACGCCGAAGTGGCAGCACTGTTCCGCCTGGCCGGCGCCGGGGTGCGAGTGCCCAAGCCGTACGACTTCCAGGACGGCGTGCTGCTGATGGAACTGGTCACCGACGCCGACGGCGATGCCGCACCGCGCCTGAACGACGTGCACCTCGAGGCCGAGCAAGCGCGCGAATACCACGCCTTTGTCATCCGCCAGATCGTGCTGATGCTCTGCGCCGGCCTGGTGCATGGCGACCTGTCCGAATTCAACGTGCTGCTCGGCCCCGATGGCCCGGTGATCATCGACCTGCCCCAGGCGGTGGATGCAGCGGGCAACAACCATGCGTTCAGCATGCTGCAGCGGGACGTGGCGAACATGGCGCATTACTTCGGGCGCTTTGCCCCGGAGCTCAAGAGCACCCGCTACGCCGATGAGATGTGGGCGTTGTACGAAGCCGGTGAGCTGCGCACGGACAGCCCGCTCAGTGGGCAGTTCGAGGAAGACGACCACGAGGCTGACGTATCTGGCGTGATGCGCGAGATCGATGCCACGCTGCGTGATGAAGCTCGCCGCCGTGCGGCGCGGGAAGAGGCCGAGCACGGGCCGGCCAAGGCTGAAGAGCCGACGCCGCCTTGGATGCAGTAACGGTTTGACTGCAGCTACTCTGCGCAGCTTGCCTCTTTCTTCAGGGCTTCACCTTTATCTGGGTAGGGTGGGGCTCTGAAGGCGTTGGCTTGTCAGCGTCAGTAATAACGGCTTTAAATCTAATGTTCTCGCATATATCCCTACTTTGCGGGTAATAAATTCCTACGCATAAGTTCGTACTCCTCGGAATACTCCTACAGTAATGTTAGCTGCTGGGAATATTCCCGCAGGATAAGTCGGGTTCGTGTAGGACTATTATCCTATTGCCAGGCGCTAGTATCTGCCCATGTTCTAATTGCACATGGGGTGGGCAGGTGTCCGATCAAGCTGAAGTCGGTGAGCACCAAACACGTGATAGCGGCCTGGCCTGCCTGGTCATGCTGGCGCGATATCACGATGTAGCGGTTTCTTCCGAGCAACTGAGTCATGAGTTTGCAACGGATGGCATGCCATTTTCCGTTGCGCAGATATTGCAGGCATTTCAGCAATTTCGCCTGAAAGCCAAATATCGACGCACCGACCTGAAGCGCCTGGCGCACATGCCGCTACCGGCCATCGCAGCGGACAGGCAAGGTGGCTATTTCATCATCGCCCGAATAGAGGGCGAGCACGTGCTGGTGCAGGACCCCCGGGTTTTTGCGCCGCAAACCTGGACGCTGGCCGAACTCGAGCAGCGCTGGGCCGGGGAGCTGATTCTGGTCCGCTCGGACGCGCCCTTGCCGCGAGGGCTGGAACGGTTTGACCTGACCTGGTTTATCCCGGCAGTGGTCAAGCATCGAAAGTTGCTGGGTGAGGTATTGCTGGTTTCACTCATCATCCAGATCCTCGCACTGCTGACGCCGTTGTTCTTCCAAGTGGTAATGGACAAAGTACTGGTCCACCGGGGCCTGACCACTTTGGATGTGATTGCGCTGGGCCTGTTGACTGTATTGCTCTTCGAAAGTTTGCTCAGTGGCTTGCGTGCCTATGTGTCGGCGCATACGGCTTCGCGCATTGATGTCGAACTGGGCGCCAAGTTGTTTCAGCACTTGATAGAACTACCGCTTGCGTATTTTCAGGCGCGGCGCGTCGGAGATTCGGTTGCTCGCGTGCGTGAACTGGAAAACATCCGCAGTTTTCTGACCAGCAACAGTATCACCTTGCTGTTGGATGTGTTGTTCGTTGCGGTATTCATCGCGTTCATGTTGCTGTACAGCGGTTGGCTGACGCTGCTGGTCATCGCTTCATTGCCGCTTTACCTGCTTGTTTCGGTGCTGGTTACCCCTGTGTTACGTGCCCGGATCGACCAGAGCTTTCAACGTGGCGCGGAAAACCAGGCGTTCCTGGTAGAAGCGGTCAATGGTATCGACACGTTGAAAACCATGGCTGTAGAGCCGCACGTCACGCGTAGATGGAACCAGCAGCTGGCGGCCTATGTTGCCGCCAGTTTCAAGACCCAGAACCTCTCCAACATCGCCAATGAAAGCGTTGCCCTCATCGGCAAACTGGTCACGGTCGGCACCTTGTGGCTGGGTGCGCGGCTGGTCATCGAGGGGGAACTGACGGTCGGCGAACTGATCGCCTTCAACATGCTCGCGGGCCGTGTGGCCCAGCCGATCATGCGCCTGGCGCAGTTGTGGACGAACTTTCAGCAGACCGGTATCTCGATCCAGAGGCTGGGCGACATCCTCAACAACCGTACCGAGGTCAGCCATGGCGCGCAGTTGCCTGCGTTGAGCGGGGGCATCGAACTCGATCAGGTGTGCTTCCGTTATCGCCCGGGTAGCAACGAGGTCCTGCGCGACGTCAGCCTGAAGATCAGCCCTGGCGAAGTCATCGGCATTGTCGGCAGGTCAGGTTCAGGCAAAAGTACGCTGACCCGGCTGATACAACGGCTGTATTCGCCGGAAAGGGGGCGAGTGCTGCTCGATGGTGCCGACCTGGCGCTGGCCGATGTCTCTTCGCTGCGACGGCAGGTCGGTGTGGTGCTGCAAGAGAACATGCTGTTCCGGCGCACCGTGCGCGAGAACATCGCGTTGGCCAACCCAGCAGCCCCCCTTGAGGAGGTCATTGCAGCGGCCACGCTGGCGGGTGCGCATGAGTTCATCCTCGAGCTGCCTGACGGCTATGAAACATTGGTTGGCGAGCACGGCGCCAGCCTGTCGGGTGGCCAGCGGCAACGGATCGCGATCGCCCGTGCTTTGATGGGCAACCCGCGCATTCTCATCCTGGATGAAGCCACCAGTGCCCTGGACTATGAGTCCGAACGGATCATCCAGCAGAACATGGCGCGTATCTGCGCCCGGCGTACCGTGATCATCATCGCCCACCGCCTGTCTGCCGTGCGCCATGCCGACCGGATCGTGGTCATGGAGCGGGGGCAGATCATCGAGCAGGGCGCTCACGATGTTCTGTTGGGCAACCCGCAAGGCGCTTATGCCTACCTGCATCGGTTGCAACAGGGGGCGGCAGCATGAGTGCGCCTGTCCTCGACCTGCTGGAACGCTACCGCGAGGCTTGGCGCAACGCCTGGGGTCGCCGCCGGGTCATGCAAGGGGAACCACGGGAAGCCGATGAGCTGGCGTTCCTGCCCGCGGCGCTGGCCTTGCAGGAAACCCCGGTACATCCGCTACCGCGCCGCGTGCAATGGTGCCTGCTGGCGCTGATAACGCTGGCCTTGCTGTGGGCCTGCCTGGGCGAAATCGATGTAGTCGCCAGCGCCGAGGGCAGGATCGTGCCCAGCGGCAGGAGCAAGGTGATCCAGGCCAGTGAGGTCGCGGTGGTGCAGGCGATTCATGTGGTGGATGGCCAGACCGTTGCCAAAGGCGACCTGCTGGTTGAACTCGAAGGGCAACTGACCGCCGCCGACATCAAGCGCCTGAATAGTGAGCTGCTGGCAGCCCGGATCGACCTGGCACGCGCTGCTACCTTGCTGGAAGCGCTCGATGGCAACACCGCGCCGGCCTCCCTGGCGCCACGCATTCCCCAGGCCACGGCGCTACAGCAAGCAGCCGCACAACGCTGGCTGCATGGGCAGTACCAGGAGCTGCGCACTTCGTTGCAACAGGCGGATGCCGAAATCGCCCAGCGCGGCGCAGAGATGCGCTCGGCGCAAGCCCGCGCCGATGCGCTGCAGCACTTGCTGGTGATTACCCGCCAGCTCACGGCGGACTACCAGCAACTGTTCAGCGAGTCGGCGGTTGCCAAGCACACCTACCTGGAAAAGGAACAGGCCCGCCTGGAGCAAGAGCGCGAGCTGGCCATTCAACGTTCACGCATCGAAGAACTGGGCGCTGCGCGGCTGGCAGCCCAGCACCGCCGCGAAGGCATCATCGCCCAGCTGCGCCGGGCCATGCTCGACCTGCATGCCGAGGCAGACCGGCAGATCGCGACCCTGAGCCAGGAGTTGTACAAGGCCGAGCAACGGCATCGGCTTCGGGCGCTGACATCCCCGGTCGACGGCACGGTGCAGCAATTGGCCATTCATACCCAAGGCGGAGTTGTGACCCCTGCGCAAACACTGATGGTGATTGTGCCGAGTGATCAGCCGGTTGAAGTGGACGTGCAGATCGAGAACAAGGACATCGGCTTTGTACAGGCGGGGCAGGCCGTGGAGGTGAAAGTCGAGACCTTCACATTTACCAAGTATGGCGTTGTGCCAGGAGTTGTTCAGAGTGTTTCCAACGATGCCGTTGAGGATGAGCGGCGGGGGTGGGTTTACAACGCTCGGATTCAGTTGGGGTTGAGTGCTTTGCGGGTTGGGGATAAGGAGGTGCCGCTTGCGCCGGGTATGGCGGTGCGTGCAGAACTGATTATTGATAAGCGGAGGGTGATTAGTTACTTCCTTAGTCCGTTGCAGCGGCATGTTAGGGAAAGCTTGGGGGAACGATGAATATGTTCAGGTTTTTCATTGTTTGGTTGTATGTGGTTGTTTGGCAGGTGTTGAGGGTTTTTAGTGGGGTGATTTTATTGTTTCTTGTTGTTATTTATGTTGCGTCTGTTGCGGATAGCATAAAGCGGAGTAGCACAAGTTCTTATGTGCCGCCGGGTCCGATAGTCTGCGGGAAAATGGCAGGGGTCGTATATGAGTTCCAGAGGGTATATTTTCCGTTTTGGCCTGAATATGAAGGTAAAAGTTCATTTGATCCAGATTTTATAAATAATAAGAGAGGCTGCGATGCCAACCTTCGCTCAGTATTCATGGCGATGACCTGGCCAGGCTTGGAGCCTGCGAAGGATCGGCTTATTTTTGAACAAGGGTTAGAGCATGAGGGCTTGCTTGTCGCGATATCCCCAATCTTTGCCAAGGAAGGTGACTTACGTCTCATGCGCGATTATTTGCTAAGCAAAGTAGTTCGGGAGGCGGGGAGCAAAGTTATCTACGACGATTTGCTAAAGCTGTATCTGGTTGAAGGTGGAGACAGGACCCGGAAAGGGGGGAGGAAGCGAATCTATTGGAGTGAGGCATCGGGCGAGGTCACTTCGTTGACTGAATGCTTATGGCGTCCGCGAGAACCAAATTTTTATGCGTGTCAAATGACTTTTGTTGTTTTCGGAGTGCTGCATGTGGAGGTGACCATGCTGCCCGAGAAATTGGTGCAATGGCCAAAAATACAGCGAGCACTGGAAGTATTTATCACTAAAAGTAAAAAATGAGGTGGCGCATGTCTGGCTTGCTTATGGAAGATGTAAGGCGCGCTCGTGAGCTTTACGAATCTCAGGGTGTGGGTGAGATGTATGATTATCTGGCGAGCAAGGGGGATCGGTACGCAGTTCTTGCGAATGGTGTCGCAAAGGGTAACTCAGTGGCCGGTGTTGTCGCAGTTGATTTTATGAAACGCACCGAGCGAGAGGCTGGTCGGCCCATGCAAGATGCTGATGTCGAAATGGTACGGCTCAGAATGGCGGAGGCTTATCTGGATTTATTGGATAAAAAAGTCAAGGAGGGGACTATAGGGGTTGAAATAAATCATAAGGAAGTGTGGAGTTTTCACGCAGAGGTTTTTGAAGGTCTAGAACGGTCGAGAGACGCTTGGACACTGAATACCGTTTTTGATTTAAAGCCTCCGAAAGCTCGCGAATCGTATTGGAAAATGGTGTTGGATGCAGCAGGTAACCCGGTCGATGAGGGGCTGTTGGCAGTTAGAACTGATATGCAGGTTTCGTTTTCTACAGCGATGGCCCCGGCTCATCTACGCGCCCAAGCAAGATCCTGGCTATCGAGAATTGACTCACCTGAAGGATTAGCGTCCATTGCAGTGGGCTTGGGGACCGTCACGTTCAATGGCATCCAAAGTGTATTTTCCGAAGAGATGCCAACAGATGAGCCCGCACCTTCCCAACCCATCCAGATCGAAATCACCCCAACCACCGACTCCCGCCGCGACCTACAAGGCCAGGACGACATCCGTAACGACGTCTCCGCCGGCTATGTCACCCGCCGCCTGACCCACAGCATCGCCTTCACCGACAAAACCCTCGACAACACCGATTTCACCTCTGCCCAGCTGGGCAGCCTGGCTACCGGCGGTATCCGCCCCGGCGAACTGCAACTGGACCCCAACGTGCGCCCCAACCAGCACCTGGCCCAGTTCTACCAGGATGGCTCTGACACGCCGGACTTCAGCCTGCGCAACGCCGCAGTCCTGAACGGCCTGGCCGCCATGACCACGGTCAACACCTTCGTCGACCCGCTGCTGTTCGACCTCAGCGGCCAAGGCGCAGGGATGACCGGTATCGAGGACGCCGTGCTGTTCGATGTCGACAACAGCGGCCAGCTGCGGCGCACAGGCTGGGCCGACCGGCAGACCGGGATGCTGGTGCACGATGACGGCAGTGGGCAGGTCGTCAGCATCCGCCAGCTTTTCTCTGAATACTACGGTGGCCAGCCAGGCAGCAATGGCGCACCGGGCGAGGCACCATTCAAGGATGGTTTTGCCGCGCTGGCCAGTGTCGATGCCAATGCCGATGGCTTGATTAGCCCCGACGATGCGGCGTGGGCACAGTTGAAGCTGTGGGTCGATGCCAACCATGATGGCCGAACCGATGCCGGTGAACTCAAGGCACTGCCGGAACACGGCATCACGCAGATCGACCTGCGTCAGGTCCAGCCAGTGAACGAGGTGCGCCAGGGCAACGAAGTCATCTCCCGCGGCGCGTTCGTGGCCAATGGCGTGGAGCGTGAAGTGCTGGCAGTGAAGTACCTCGCCGACACAGTAGGCAATCTCGTGGAGCAGCAAGACGGCGCCACCTTGCTGGCCTCCGTCAGTGGGACGATCTCGCGCCGTTCCTATATCAGCAACAGCCCGCAAGGTACCGAGCTCGATGCCGCCGCGCTAGGCGTGGATACCCTGCAGGGCGGGGCGGGTGACGATGTGCTCAAGGCCGCACCAGGCGGCAGCTGGCTGGTGGGTGGCGCTGGCAGCAACACCTATGAAGGCGGCGCCGGTGACGATGTGCTGGTGATCAGCGCCAGTGACCAGCAGGCCAACATCCGTGGTAACGGCGGGCGCGACACTGCGCTGATCGTCGGCATGCAGGGTGTTGGGCTGAACATGGCTGAGGCCGGGCTGACCATCGCCCAGGGCGGGCGAGGCAAAGACGTGATTGCCAGCGGCGGGCAGCGCGGCGTTTTCATCAAGGGTGGGTCTGGCGACAGCCTGCTGATCGGTGGTGGCGGCAACGATGTGCTGGTTGGCGGAACGGGCCGCAACACCATCATCGGCGGCACTGGCAAGGCGGTCATCTATGCCGGCCCCAATGGCGATCGGATTCAGGCCTCGGCCGCTGGCAGCATCATCCACGCCGGCGGCGGTGCAGACCAGATCATGGGCGGTGCGGCGGATGACGTCATCGAGGCCGGGCGCGGCAATGCAATCATCGACGGCGCAGGTGGAGTCAACCTTGTCACCCTGCATGGCAATCACGATGAGTACCTGATTGCGCGCACGGCGACGGGCTATCAGATCACTGATCGGCAGGCTGGGCGTGACGGCAGCCTGACCTTGAGCAATGTTCAGAAACTCAGTTTTGCCGATATCGCGTCGGTCGACCTGCAAGCCCCCGGTGCACTGCCGGTTGGCGATACCCTTGCCCCGGAACAGATGGCGGCATTCACCACCACGCCAGATGCCCTGGTCGTTCCTGCCTCGGTGCTACTGGCCAATGACCTGCCACTCAACAGTACTGGCCCACTGCGCATTGCCTCGGTCGGCGACGGCAAGGGCGCGACGGTCCGGCTCAACGAGCAGGGTGATGTCGAAGTCACGCCGTTGCCTGGCCATGACGCTGATGTGACCTTCCGCTATGACCTGGTCGATGCTGCCGGCAACGCATCGATGGGGGTGACGGAGGTTTCCAGCGGCGCATCGGCACCCTTGCGCGCCACAGTGACCTTGCGTCACGAACAGTCGCCTGTCGATCCGTTGGCGCCACGCCAGTGGTACCTCGATGAGATCGATGTCCAGCCGGTCTGGCGTGAGTTTACGGGCAAGGGCGTGAGGATCGGCCAGTTCGAGCCTGGGGGTGAATTCGCCGTTGCTCCGGAAATTTTCGACATCGAACACCCGGATCTGAAAGCCAATATCGACCCCATCTGGCTGCAGACCCAGCGCAGCAATGGCACGCTCCCACCCCTGGCTTCCAACCATGCGACGCAGGTGGCAGGGGTCATGGTAGGCGCACGCAATGATCAAGGGGGTATCGGCATTGCCTACGACGCGAAACTCGGCGGGCACTACCTGGCCAACAAAGGCGATGACCTGACCAACTTGGGGCAGATGGTCAATTACGACATCGCCAACCACAGCTGGGGTTTCAGGAATGACTTCGCCATCGGCAACGTGCCCGAAGGCAAGGTCGACACGTCCCTGGCCCTGGCTTTCAGCGCAACGCTGGCGGCCACCAACGGGCGCGGCGGGCTGGGTACCGTCATCGTCACCTCGGGCGGTAACCAGCGTGAACACGGCGGCAGCGCGCAAGGTTCGCTGATCAACAACAGCCGTCACGCCATCGAAGTAGCGGCCGTCAATGTCAAGGCAGACCTCTCGGTACTGCAGGTGGCCAGTGCGCCGTTTTCCAACCCCGGTTCAAGCCTGCTGGTGGCGGCGCCGGGTAGCCATGTGCTGTCCAGCGGCATCAACCTGGAAGCCGAGCGCGGCGCCAAGGTCGGCAGCGCCTATGGCACGACCCAGGGCACCAGTTTCGCCGCGCCAATGGTTTCTGGTGTGGTGGCGTTGATGCTGCAGGCCAACCCGGCCCTTGGCTACCGGGATGTGCAGCAGATTCTTGCGCTGTCCGCGCGCAAAGTCGATGACCCGGTTACTGCCTGGCGTGATAACGCCGGGCTCAACTGGAATGGCGGTGGCATGCGTGCCAGTCACGACTACGGGTTCGGCATGATCGACGCTCGCGCCGCCGTGCGCCTGGCCGAGTCGTGGGCTGGCCAGGCAAGCAAGGCTAACGAGCAGCAGCTGGCGGCCGACAGCGAAGCGCTTGCGCAGGTGGTTGCGCCCGGTCAGGTCAGCACATTCGCTTTGAGCATACCGGCCGGGGTCTTGGTGGAGCATGTCGAAGTCGATGTTCACTCGCAGGTCGGCCGCCTCGGCGATATGACCGTTACGCTGGTGTCTCCCGGCGGAACGCGCAGCGTGCTCTTGGACCGCGCTGGCAAGGCGCCGGGCTCGGGCGATGATGACCTGGGCAACCCGCGCGCAGGCGAATTCAAGTACGGATTCATGTCGACCCATCATCGCGGTGAGCGCTCGGCAGGCGAATGGCGGCTGGAAGTCAGCAATGCCGGCAACGGGCTGCCACTGACGCTTGATCGGTGGGCACTGCGTGTCGTGGGTAGCCCCAGCAATGCCAACGATGTCTATTACTACACCAACGACTACGCCGATGCCGTGACCCAGAACGCTGCGCGCGCGGTGCTGGACGATGCGGTCAACGGTACCGCAGGTGGCCGCAATACCCTGAATGCTGCCGCTGTCAGCCGCAGTATTTCGGTTGATTTGGTCAGTGGCATTGCCAGTATTGCCGGGACGGCGCTCACCCTTGCCCCCGGCGCGGTGCACAACCTGATCGGCGGTGACGGTGATGACAGCCTTATCGCCGGTACGGACGGCGCCTTGCTCGATGGCGGTCGCGGTTACAACCTGCTCAAGGGCGGCAGCGGAACGGACCGTTATGTCATTCACAAACGTGCCGCTGGTCGTGATGAGGTCGAACAGTTCGAGCAGTCCCGAGAGGTCGTCGACCTGATCGGCTTTGGCAGCAAGGCCTTTACCGACTTGCAACTGAGCCAGGAAGGGACTGCTGCCGTGGTCGACCTGGGTAATGGGCAGACGCTGCGCTTTGCCGATCGAGGCATTGCCGAACTGCAGCCGAGCAACTTCCGCTTTCTGGACACGCTGATTGCTGCGCCGGGCTATTTTGATGGCAGCCCCGAAGGGCAGATGCCTGCGCCTGCTGACGGTACCGTACTGCTCCGTGGGGGGGCTGAAGGTGTGTCACTGACAACGGATGCCTCGGGGCAGTTTGTCGCATCGCTCAAAGGCACGATCTATGGCCCGGCAAGTGTTGCTCCCAGTGTCTTCGTAGTGGGCAAGCAGGAGGGTGTGGCCGACTACAAGAACACGGTACGTGGTTTCCGGCACGGTATCGACAAGATCGACCTGAGCCAGACCGGCATCAGCCGTTACGAAGACTTGCAGCTCACCAAGGACGAGCGCTTCCAGCTCAATGGCTTTGCCCAGATACACGGCGTGACGGTGGCGGGGCAGGGCAGCACGGTGACGCTGCTGTATCTGGATGCGCTGGAGCTGGCCCAGGTGACTGCCGAAGATTTCATCTTCGCTCCACCTGCAGCGTCAGGTTTGCCCGCCATGGCACCTGCAGCGCTGCCCAACCTTGCCAATCTGGTCGACGCCATGGCGGCGTTCGCCCCGGAGCCAGCCAGTAGCAAGCTGCTGGCCGAGGCACCCACACAGCGCTGGGAATCGACCATTGCCGTAGCGGCCTGACCCAGCTCAAGAACGTCAATACTCACTTCACGCACCCGGCGGCACAAAATCGTTGCGCTGATAAAAGCGCTCCCGTTCATGTGCCGCCGGCTCCTCGCCGGAAAAAATACGCAGATACTCTGGTATGAAACGCATGCGGTATTCCAGTGGCTCGACGGTCTTCATGCTGATGTAGCCGATCTGCGCCAGGTAGATCGAACGGGCGCGGCAAGGTGCTGGGCCTGTCGGCGCCGCTGTACCTGGATGTGATGGGCATTATCTCGAAGCCGGGCTATGCGACGGTCGGCGAGCTGGAAGGCAAGCGGGTCGGCACCGTGCAGGGCTACCTGTGGGTCAATGACCTGGAGAAAGTGCTGGGCGAGACCGACAGGCGGCCGAGGTGGGGGCGCCAAGGCTGGTGGATTGAGTTTCTACCGTACCGGCCCTTTCGCGGGGCAAGCCCGCTCCCACAGGTACCCCACAAGACTTGAGGACGGTGTCACCCCTGTGGGAGCGGGCTTGTCCCGTGAAGAGGCCCGCACAGGAAAAAGCTTATTGCCTTTGACGCAGGACATAATCTCGTCATCTGGCCTTTTCACTGGCGCCCGACAGGCATAAGGTATACGCCGTTAAAAATGCCCTGGAGCTGTCATGTCCAACCGTTTCCCTTCCGTTCGTCCCCGCCGCCTGCGCCAGAACGAATCCCTGCGCACGATCTTCCAGGAAACCGAATTCCGCCTGGAAGACCTGATCCTGCCGATCTTCGTCGAGGAAGGCATCGATGACTTCGTGCCGATCACCAGCATGCCGGGTGTCAATCGCATTCCGGAAAAACTGCTGGCCCAGGAAATCGAGCGCTACGCCCGCGCCGGCATCAAGTCGGTGATGACCTTCGGCGTGTCGCACAACCTGGACGCCACCGGCAGCGACACCTGGAACGAGAACGGCCTTGTCGCGCGCATGTCGCGCATCTGCAAGGACACCGTGCCGGAAATGGTGGTGATGTCCGACACCTGCTTCTGCGAATACACCAGCCACGGCCACTGCGGCGTGCTGCACGACCACGGCGTGGACAACGACGCCACCTTGGCCAACCTGGGCAAGCAGGCGGTCATCGCCGCTGCCGCCGGTGCCGACTTTATCGCCCCGTCGGCGGCGATGGACGGCCAGGTGCAGGCCATTCGTAGCGCGCTGGACGGCGCTGGCTTCCACGACACCGCGATCATGGCCTATTCCACCAAGTTCGCCTCGTCGTTGTATGGGCCGTTCCGCGAAGCCGGTGGCACCGCGCTCAAGGGCGACCGCAAGAGCTACCAGATGAACCCGATGAACCGCCGCGAAGCGGTGCGTGAGTCGCTGCTCGACGAGCAGGAAGGGGCCGATGTGCTGATGGTCAAGCCGGCCGGTGCCTACCTTGACGTGATCGCCGACATCCGCGCCGCCTCGCGCCTGCCGCTGGCGGCCTACCAGGTGAGCGGCGAGTACGCGATGATCAAGTTCGGCGGCCTGGCCGGCGCCATCGACGAAGGCCGGGTGGTGCGTGAAAGCATTGGCGCAATCAAGCGTGCCGGTGCCGACCTGATCCTGACCTACTTCGCCATGGACCTGGCCCGCGAAGGCATCTGACAACTGCCCATATCGGCAAGCCACCGCCTGTAGGAGCGGCCTTGCGGGAGCGGCCTTGCCGGGGCCCGGATCGGGCGGAAAGGGCTGCGTCGCAGCCCCGGCGATATGGATGTTTACGCACTATTCGTGGGGGCGCTTTGCGCCCCTTTCCGACCGGTCCGGCGCACCGGCAAGGCCGCTCCTAAAAAGGGCGGAAGCAGAAAAAATCAGTAAGTGCTGAATTATTTAGTGTCCCGTTGTATCTGATCCCTTAGAGCCTTCAGCGATAGGGATACGGGCATGAAATCTCGCAAGAAAAGCGTCAAGCCGATCGGCTTGAAAGACATCACCATCGTTGACGATGCCAAGATGCGCAAGGCGATCACCGCCGCCGCACTGGGCAACGCCATGGAGTGGTTTGACTTCGGTGTGTACGGCTTCGTCGCCTTCGCCCTGGGCAAGGTGTTCTTCCCCGGTGCCGACCCCGGTGTGCAGATGATCGCGGCGCTGGCCACCTTCTCGGTGCCATTCCTGATTCGCCCGCTGGGCGGGCTGTTCTTCGGCGCCTTGGGCGACCGCTTCGGGCGGCAGAAAATCCTCGCCGCTACCATCGTGATCATGTCGCTGAGCACCTTTGCCATCGGCCTGATACCGTCCTATGCCTCGATCGGCATCTGGGCGCCGATCCTGCTGCTGCTGGCAAAAATGGCCCAGGGCTTCTCGGTGGGTGGTGAGTACACTGGGGCGTCGATCTTCGTCGCCGAGTACGCCCCGGACCGCAAGCGAGGCTTCCTCGGCAGCTGGCTGGACTTCGGCTCGATTGCCGGCTTCGTGCTGGGGGCGGGTGTGGTGGTGCTGATTTCCACCCTTCTCGGCGAAGAGAAGTTCCTCGAATGGGGCTGGCGCCTGCCGTTCTTCCTGGCCTTGCCGCTGGGCATCATCGGCCTCTACCTGCGCCATGCGCTGGAGGAAACCCCGGCGTTCCAGCAGCACGTGGACAAGCTCGAACAGGGTGACCGCGAGGGCCTGGCCTCGGGCCCGAAAGTGTCGTTCAAGGAAGTCGCCACCAAGCACTGGCGCAGCCTGGTGACCTGCATTGGCGTGGTGATCGCCACCAACGTCACCTACTACATGCTGCTCACCTACATGCCCAGCTACCTGTCTCACAACCTGCACTACAGCGAAGACCACGGCGTGCTGATCATCATCGCGATCATGGTCGGCATGCTGTTCGTGCAACCGATCATCGGCCTGATGAGCGACAAATATGGCCGCCGCCCGTTTATCGTGGTCGGCAGTGTCGGGCTGTTCGCCCTGGCCATTCCGGCGTTCATGCTGATCAACAGTGGCGCACTCGGGCTGATCTTCTCCGGCCTGCTGATCATCGCCGTGCTGCTGAACTTCTTCATCGGCGTCATGGCCTCGACCTTGCCGGCCATGTTCCCCACGCACATCCGCTACAGTGCCCTGGCCAGCGCCTTCAACATCTCGGTGCTGATCGCCGGCCTGACCCCGACCCTCGCCGCCTGGCTGGTGGAAAGCAGTGGCAACCTGTACATGCCGGCGTATTACCTGATGGTGATTGCCGTGATTGGCCTGGTGACCGGGCTGACCATGAAGGAAACTGCCAACAAGCCACTGCGGGGTGCAGCGCCTGCTGCGTCAGACATCGATGAAGCGCGCGAACTGCTGCAGGAGCACCATGACAACATCGAGCAGAAGATCGAAGACATCGATGCGCAGATCGCCGAACTGGAAGCCAAGCGCCAGTTGCTGGCGCAACAGCACCCGCGCATCGATTGACCTCAGCGCGGCATGTAGCCGCGTTGCCACGACCGAGGAATGAACCGCGACACCAGCGCCAGCAGGCAGGCCAGGGCCGCACTGCCTGCCAGGGCCTGCAAGCCCAGGCGCTGCTGCAGCCAGGCGCCGAGGGAGGCGCCCAGCAGCATGCCGGCCCAGGGCACCAGTTGCACCCGCCAGCCGTTGCGCCGCTCGCCCAACAGCCAGCGCCCCAGGCCACGGCCGAAGCGCGACAGGGCCCCGGTGACGTAGGTCAGGCCGATGGGCAGGCCGTTCACCTGTTCCACCACTGCATTGATCATGCCCATGGCCAGGGTGGCGGCCAGCAGCGCCGGGAAGGTTGCGGCGAACGGCCACGACCCGGCGCAGGCCAGCAGCCCGGCCACCACCAGCAGCACCGGCCAGGCCCGGCGGCGCATGCCGCGTGCCAGCAGCACACCTAGCGCGTTGCCCACCACGAAGCCGAGCACGGCACCGCTCAGGCGCAGCACCAGGGCCAGATCCGCCTGGCTGATGGCCACGGCCAGGCGGGTGGTGTTGCCGCTCATGAACGAGACGAAATCACCCAGCGCCAGCAGGCCGATAGCGTCGGTCATGCCGGCCAGCACCGACAGCCCGGCGACCAGGCCAAGGCCGACACGGCCACGCAAAACCTGCAGGCGCAGGCGCCTGGCGGTGCGTGCGGGGAGGGCGTTGGGCAGCATGCGCGGGCCTCAGGGCAGCAGTTTTTCGCGGGCCAGGGTGCCTTTGATGGTGCGCTCCACCACATCGACCAGGACCATGGTCTGGTGGTCGACTTCGATGTTCAGCAGCTCGCCGGCCCGGTAATGGGCGAAGGTGGTCTGGCGCAGGGTTTCCGGTATCAGGTTGATGGTGACCACGTTGTCCTCGACATCAGCGACGGTCAGGCTGCAGCCATTGACCCCGATGAAGCCGCGCGGGAACACGTACTTGCCCCACTCAGGTGGCATGCGGAAGGTGATGAAGGCGCCGGTTTCCTTGATCGACAGCTCGACGATCTCGGCAGTGGTGGCGATATGGCCGGCCATCAGGTGGCCGCCGACTTCGGCGTTCATCTTCGCCGAACGTTCGATGTTCACACCCTGGCCGGCCTTGAAGCAGCGCAGGTTGGTGCGTTCGAGGGTGGCGGTCATGGCGTCGAACTTCACCTGGGTGCCGTGGATTTCGGTGACCGACAGGCAGGTGCCTTCGACACTGACGCTGGCGCCGATCTTCAGCTCTTCGAGCAGTTCGGGGGTGAGGTCGATGGTGAACTGGTTGTGGCCCGGGTAGGTGGTCACATCAAGCAGAGGGCGGACGGCCTGGACGATGCCGGTGTACATGGAGTTGCTCCTGGGCACAAAAATGGAAAACATCAGGAAGCTATGCCCGTGGAGCAGCAATTGCAAGACCGGCCTCTTCACGGGCAAGTCGGGGCGCCGAACCGCCGCTCCCACAGGATCACCACAGCCTTCCAGACCTGTGCAATACCTGTGGGAGCGGGTTCACCCGCGAAGAGGCCAGTAAAGGCAGTGAAGATCTAGAACTTCAACTGCCATTGCCCGACAACAGCATGGTTGCGGCTGTTGCTGCCCAGCTCACCGCTATACCCCAGGCCAATGCTCTGCCGCGCGCTCACCCCCAAATCCAGCCCGGCCTCTACCAGCAGGCTGTCGCGGTCGATCGCACTGCCTTCGACGCTGAATGCAGCGCCGCCAGCGATGAACGACTGGCGCGTGCGAGTATCGATGCTGCCGTAAGTATGGCGCCAGCCCAGGGTCGCCCGCGGCGTCAGGCTCATGCCGTTGGCCAGTTGCCCCAGGTGTGCCAGGCGCACGCCGAAGGTACTGCTGAAGTTGTCCTGGGTATCGGCATCCACCGCCAGCGCGGCGTCACCGCCTTGTTCGCGGTAGCTGTCGCGGTGGTAGCGCTGGTAGCCAAGGTTGGCGAACGGCTCGGTGCTCAGGCGGCCGCTGCCCATGGCATAGCCCAGCTCGACGAACGCCTGCTGGCTGTCGGCATCGTAGTCGCCCTTGAGGCGTTCGTTGAAGCCGGTGAAGGCCACCTCACGCTTGCTGTCGCCGTCGTGGCTGCTGTAGGCCGCGCCCAGGCGCACGGCCAGCGGGCCGATGTGGTGCTGGGCATACACACCGGCGTGCCAGCTGCGCACGGTGCCGTCCAGGCCGGTGCTGTCCAGGCGCGTGCGCGAATAGCCGCCAAGCACGCCGAGGCGCCAGTCGCCGCCGAGCGCCCAGTCGCCCCCCAGTACGCCACCGCCAGTACGTTGTTCCAACGCGCTGGCGCCGTGGCTACCCTCGACCTTGCCGTAGCTGCCCAGCGCCTGCGCCCAGACGCGCCCTTGGGCGTTCGGGTCATTGAGGTTGCGCGCCTCTCGGGGTACGCCAGTGGCGGCCAAGGCAGGGCCGTCATTGTCGTTCATGCCCACCAGCAGGCCGCCGGTACTGTCCATGCTGTGCATGGCCCCGAGCATGGTGCTGCCGACCTGGCTGGTGCCGGCCATTGTGGCTGCCGCCAGGTTCGCGGTATTGCTGCCGGACAGTTGCTCGATGGCGCTGCCGGCACCGGCGGTGGTAGTGCCGAGCACGGCGTTGTACAGGTTGCTGTTCTGCCCGAGGCTGGCCAGGCTGCGCGCGGCACCGGCGCCATTGCCAGACTGCGCGTAATGCTCGAAGGCCACGTCGTTGCGGGTGTAGTCCAGGCCTACTGCGGTGCTGCTGTAGCTCAGGGTCGGGGTGAGGAAGGCATAGTCGCTGGTGACCTGGGCAAAGCGGCCATTGACTGCGCCAGCCGTCAGCACGGTGTAGTGGCTCTGCCAGGGGTACTCGCCGGCGCTCGGCTGCACGCGCAAGGTGGCACCGTCGAGGCTGGCGCTGCCGCTGACGCTGAGCGGGGCGCTGCTGCCATCGGCGTTGACCCCGTAGACCAAGGTCGAGCCCTGGCCGAAGCTCAGGTCACCCGCGACCGTGGCCACGCCCAGGCCGGTGTTGGTCAACAGCGTGCCGTCGACTTGCAGCCCGCCGACCGAGCCCCCGCCGGCATAGGTGGCGCCTTGTTCGATGAGCATTTCACCCAGGATGCGACCCTGGTTGATCAAGGTGGCGCCCCCGGTCACCACGCCGCCCTGGCTGAAATCGTCGATGCTGGTCAGCGTCCAGCTGCCGCCGCTGACCTTGAGCATTTCGAAGTTGGCGCTGTTGCCGAAGCTGCCGGTGCCGTCGAGGGTCACGCTGTCGATGCCGTCACCGCCATCGACCAAGCCGTTGAACCCACCGCCGGTCTGCACCACCAGGCGGTCGTTGCCCGCGCCCATGTTCAGCGCCAGGCCATTGCCGCCGCTGATGGTGCCGCTGTTGATCACGCTGTCGGCGAAATCGCCGATCAGCTTGATGCCGAAGCCGTTCTCGCCTTCGATGCGGCCGGCGTTGGTGAGGTGCGTGGCCGCCACGCCAGCGCCTTCGGCGCCGTCGTCGACCAGGATGCCGTTGTCGACACTGCGGATCACCCCCGTGCTGGTGTTGATGACGGTACCACCGCCCATGGCGATGCCTTCGCTGCCGTTGGGCCGACCGCCGCTGTCCACACCCTTGGCGCCCAGGCCCTGGATGGTGCCGGCGTTGTACACGTAGCCGATGGTGTCGATGTCGACCCCGTCGCCGTCACCGTTGACCTTGCCATCGGCGATGGCGCCGGTGATGGTGCCCCAGTTGTACACCGTGCCGCTGCCGTCCGAGCCGAAGCCCGAACCGTTACGCCCGGTCACGCTGGCGCCGGCGTAGTTGTACAAAGTGGCGTCGCTTTTCAGGTCGATACCGTGGCGGTCGGCACTGATGGTGCCGTGGTTGTACACGGTGACACCGGTCGAGGTGCCGATCTTGATGCCGTCCCACTTCTGGTCGAGGCCATTCTTGTCCTGCGGGGCGGTGTCGGTGTAGATCAGCCCGTAGTTGGTGAGGGTGGCGTTGGAGCCGGTCTTGATCGCGTCATTGCCAACCGAATGGATCACGCCAGTAGCCTGGTTCACCAGGGTGGTGGTGAAGGCCGGGTTGTTCAGGGTTTCCAGGTCGATGGCCTGGCCTTCTACGGTGGACTCGATGGTGCCGGCGTTGACGATGCTCAGGCTGCCACCGGCGCTGGGGTTGGTCTGGAAGCGCAGGCCATCGTTGGTGCCCTGGATCAGCGCACCGGCCTGGTTGTTGATCACGTAGTGGCTGAGGTCTTCGCCTTCGTCCTTGGTATCGATGCCGCGGCCACCGGTGGAGCGGATGATGCCGGCGTTATCGACGGTGAGGGTGGCGCCGCTGGTATGTTTGGGCAGGATCACGCCGTCGTCGTCGCTGGCCACGATGCTGCCGTTGGCCGTTACCTTGAGCGTGTCGGCCTTTTTCAGCTCCAGGGTATCGGTGCTGGCGCTGTCGATCCGGTAATTCTTGGCAAAGGCGGCGGGGGCGAAGGCGGCGCAGGCCAGTGCCACGCACAGGGCAAGGCGATTGGGCGTGAAATGCATTGGGCGACCATGAGTTATTGTTCAGGGGCGCCCAATATGGCCATCCGATATTACGATTTTATTGAATGCCCACGTTCTTTATCGCCAATCAGACATGCCCGCTGCTGTTGACGATACGCAGGCACAGCGCCTCGTAGGGGTCGAGGTTGACAGTCAGGCGGCCATCTTCGGTCAGGTCGCCTTCGACCGTTTCGTTGATCATGTCTACTACCGTTCCGGGGGTGAAGCCGGTCAATTGCAGCTGTTCGGCAATCACCTCCTGGCCAAAGTTCAAGGCACTGATCTGGATACCACGCCCTGCCGGCAGTTCGTGCACCATCACCAGCAAGCCCGGGCTGCTGACCTCGGGCACCAGCACCTGGCGGCTGCTGGCAATGCCATAAGCCTGGCGCACGGCAAGCAGTTTCTTTACCTGGCTGGCGAACGACTCAGGGTCCTCCAGTTGTTGGTCAAGGCTGCCGTACAGCGAGCGCGCCCGCGGCATGCCACGCACCGACGCCTCGGCCTGTGGGTCGAGCCCGGCCAGGTCGTAGCCGCCCCGGTGGATCCAGCGGGTATCGCCGTCGACCATCCGCTCGGCCACCGCCTCGGCCGGCAGCGGCAAGGCACCGACTATGTCCCAGCCGGACAGTGCGACCACACCCGGTTGCATGGCGTTGTACATCACCAGCAGCAGGTGCACCTTGCGGATCAGTGCGATGTCCGCCGGGCTGATCTGTTCGAGGTCGCGAATGCCCAGCGCTGCGGTGATCAGGCTGGCGGTGGTGCAGGCGATGCCGTTGGTGACGAAGCGCAGGTTGTAGGGTGCATGCTCACCCGACAGGCGCTCGTAGATTTCTTCGCGGATGTGCTCGCGCAGGATACTGCCGGGCAAGGTCTGGCCCTTGTACAAAAACATGTCGTGGGCGTGCAGGGTCCAGAAGTGCACCAGTTCGACGGTGAGTTCATCGTGGTTCTGCAGGGCGTGGATCAACGACGCGGGGTCGATGCCAAAGGCGTGCATTTCCTTGAGCATCAGGCGCAGGAATTCAGTGTCGCCGCTCAGCAGGGCATGCTGGTAGGCCGGGCGGGTGATGAAGTCGTAGGACAGGTCGGCGCCACCCTTGGACATCTGCGCGATGTCATCGAGGGTCAGGTTCAGCTCCTGGAAGCTGAAGCCGCCGGCCTTGCGGATCATGCCGCCGATCAGCTGATTGCCGACGATCGACAGCGGGTGGCTCTCGGACCAGGCGCTGCCGCTGGCACGGGTTTCCACGCCGAGAAAACCGTTGGCATCCAGGCGCAGGCCGCGGGCACCCAGGCAGTCCAGCGCGTGCAGGGCATCGCCGATGATCATCTGTTGGGCGGCGAAACTGGGGTCGAGCCAGTTCAGTGATGGCTGGCCTTCCTTGAAATAGTGCAGGTACACCCAGCGCCGGGTCTTGCCGTCGACCCCGGTGACCGGCCCGGTGGCACTCCAGTCGGTTTCCTTGACCCCAGGCTCGAAGAAGATCACCCGCTGCAGCTGACCGACGATGTAGTGGCGCAGCTTGAGTTCGTCGCACTGTGCCGGCAGCAGGTTGACCGCATCGCGGCCCGCGGGCACCTCGGGCAGCAGCGGCCAGTCTTCCTCGCGGATCTCGACCATGTGGTAGAGCCCAGGATAGGCGCCGTGGGCCAGCTCGGCCAGACGGAAGTCGGCGCCCTTGCCGGTGTGCGAAGGGATCAGGTCGTCGATGGTCACGGCATTGTGCGCGGCGGCCATGCGGCTCATCTGCACCAGCTCCTGCTCGTTGCCGTAGAGCGGGTCGATGTCGAAGCTGATGCGGTCGAAGTTGCCGTCGATGCTGGGCGTGAATTCACGCCCGCGCACACCGCCGGATTGCTTGATCGGGCCGGTGTGGATGCCTTGCACGCCGACTTCCGAGAGGCGCTTCCACAGCGTTTCGTGACCGAGGGCCGACAGTACCGAGCAGCCTTCGGGGGCGATGATGGCGTCGGGGTAGACGGTCAGCCACACCGAGGCGATCTCGGTGGCGCGGCGCGGCTGGGCTTCGGCGTAAGGGTTCTGCCACAGGCGGGATTGGCCGGAGTACAGCCTGGCGCGCTCCTGCGAGGCCTTGAGCATCGAATGGTCTTCGAGCCATTTGAGGTAAGACGGGTCGGGCTGGGTCATTTCGCGTCCTCTTTGCGTGGCGGCACCGGCCCACGTTATGACGGCATTGCGGGCGGATCGTTCGGCTTGAGAATAGCGCTGGCCTCTTCGCGGGCAAGCCGGTGCGCCGAACCGGCGCTCCCACAGTGACCGCATCACCCTGAAGGCAGTGCCGATCCTGTGGGAGCGGGTTTACCCGCGAAGAGGCCAGGCCTGCAATCACACTTGTTCCTGGCCCTCACTCAACAGCTGGTCAATCCGCCCGGCAAACCGCTGCAGCGCCGGCAGGTACTTCACCACCGCCTGCTCGATACTCATTGCCTTGGCCACATAAACCAGGTTCAAGCACCCCAGCAGCCGCTCGCCAGCCCACAAGGGCACGGCGATCGAGGCGATCTTCTCTTCTCGGTTCCAGGCCATGAAGTTCTCCGCGTAGCCCCGGTGGCGCACCTTACGTAACAGGTTGTCGAGCGCTACCGGGTCACGTGCCAAGCGAAATTCGGGCCCTTCACGGCGGGCCAGCAGGGCGATGATCTGCTCGCGCTCAGCTTCGCCGCAGAAGGCCAGGTAGGCCTGCCCGGTAGCCGTCTCCAGCAGCGGCAGGCGGCGCCCGACCATTGAACGGTGGAATGACAGCCGGCTGAAGTGGCACCGGGTGACCATTTCGAAGCCGAAATCGACGGCCTGGGCCGTGTCGGCGTGACCTTCAGCGGCGAATGACGGAGACCCCCATGAGCCACAAACGCAAAGTCGCCATCATCGGTTCCGGCAACATCGGTACCGACCTGATGATCAAGATCCTGCGCAACGCCAAGCACCTGGAGATGGCCGCGATGGTCGGTATCGACCCGGCTTCCGATGGCCTGGCCCGCGCTGCCCGCATGGGCGTGGCCACCACCCATGAAGGGGTCCAGGGCCTGGCCCGCCTGCCGGTGTTCAAGGACATCGATTTCGTCTTCGACGCCACCAGCGCCGGCGCCCATGTGAAGAACGACGCCTTCTTGCGCCAGCATAAGGCCGACCTGCGCATGATCGACCTGACCCCGGCGGCCATCGGCCCGTACTGCGTGCCGGTGGTCAACCTGGAGCAGCACCTGCAGGCGACCAACGTCAACATGGTCACCTGCGGTGGCCAGGCCACCATCCCCATGGTCGCGGCGGTGTCGCGGGTGGCCAAGGTGCACTACGCCGAAATTGTTGCCTCGATCGCTTCGAAGTCCGCAGGCCCGGGTACTCGCGCCAACATCGACGAGTTCACCGAGACCACCAGCAAGGCCATCGAAGTGATTGGCGGCGCGACCAAGGGCAAGGCGATCATCATCATGAACCCCGCCGAGCCGCCGCTGATGATGCGCGATACGGTGTACGTGCTGAGCGAGGCCGCTGACCAGCAGCAGGTGGCGGCCAGCATCGAGGAAATGTCTGCCGCCGTGCAGGCCTACGTGCCAGGTTACCGCCTCAAGCAGCAGGTGCAGTTCGAAGAAGTGCGCAACCTCAAGTTGCCAGGGCAGGGGACCTTCACCGGCCTCAAGACCTCGGTGTTCCTCGAAGTCGAAGGCGCCGCCCATTACCTGCCGGCCTACGCCGGCAACCTCGACATCATGACCTCCGCCGCGCTGGCCACCGCCGAGCGCATGGCCCTGGCGATGGGAGCCCTGGCATGAACGGCAAGAAGCTTTACATCAGTGACGTGACCCTGCGCGATGGCATGCACGCCATCCGCCATCAGTATTCGCTGGACGACGTGCGCGCCATCGCCAGTGCCCTCGACCGGGCCAAGGTCGACTCCATCGAAGTGGCCCATGGCGACGGCTTGCAGGGCTCCAGCTTCAACTACGGCTTCGGTGCCCACACCGACCTTGAATGGATCGAAGCAGCGGCCGACGCGGTCAACCACGCCAAGATTGCCACGCTGCTGCTGCCAGGGATCGGCACTATTCATGACCTGAAGAACGCCTACGACGCCGGTGCGCGCATCGTTCGCGTGGCCACCCACTGCACCGAGGCGGACGTCTCGCGCCAGCACATCGAATACGCCCGTGAACTGGGCATGGACACCGTCGGCTTCCTGATGATGAGCCACATGCAGACGCCCGAAGGGCTGGCGCAACAGGCCAAGCTGATGGAGGGCTACGGCGCCACCTGCATCTACGTGGTGGACTCCGGTGGTGCGATGAACATGGACGACATCCGTGCGCGTTTGCGCGCGGTGAAGGCCGTGCTCGACCCGGCGACCCACACCGGCATCCACGCCCATCACAACCTCAGCCTCGGCGTGGCCAACTCTATCGCCGCAGTGGAAGAGGGCTGCGACCGTATCGATGCCAGCCTCGCCGGGATGGGCGCTGGAGCCGGTAACGCGCCCCTGGAAGTGTTCATCGCCGCCGCCGACAAGCTCGGCTGGAACCACGGCACTGACCTGTATGCGCTGATGGATGCCGCCGACGACCTGGTGCGGCCGCTGCAGGACCGCCCGGTACGGGTGGACCGGGAAACCCTGGCACTGGGTTATGCCGGGGTCTACTCAAGCTTCCTGCGCCATGCCGAAGTGGCCGCTGCCCGCTATGGCATCAAGGCAGTGGACATTCTCGTCGAGCTGGGCAAGCGGCGGATGGTAGGTGGTCAGGAAGACATGATCGTCGATGTGGCGCTGGACCTGATGAAATCGTGACCCGGGGGCGCTTTGCGCCCCATTCGCGGCTGAAGGCCGCTCCCACAGGAGACCGCGTTCTTTGGGAGACGGCATTCCCTGCAGGAGCGGCCTTCAGCCGCGAATGGGCTGCGAAGCAGCCCCCTTTCAAGGACGACCTAATACAAAAACAATACGGGTAACCCCAATGACTGATTCTGCTAATGCATCGCCGCGCGTGGCCACCACGATCGGCCTGTGTTTCCTCGTCGCCCTGCTCGAAGGCCTTGACCTGCAAGCGGCCGGCATCGCCGCCCCCGGCATGGCCAGCGCCTTCGCGCTGGGCAAGCTGCAAATGGGTTGGGTGTTCAGCGCCGGTATCCTCGGTTTGCTGCCCGGCGCACTGATCGGCGGTTGGCTGGCCGACCGCGTAGGCCGCAAGCGTGTGCTGATCGGTTCGGTCGCGCTGTTCGGTGTGTTCTCCCTGGCCACGGCCCATGCCTGGAACCTGCCCAGCCTGTTGGCGGCCCGCTTGCTGACCGGTGTCGGCTTGGGCGCAGCACTGCCCAACCTCATCGCGCTCACCAGTGAAGCCGCCGGCCAGCGCCTGCGCGGCAGCGCGGTGAGCCTGATGTACTGTGGTGTGCCCCTGGGCGCGGCACTGGCCGCGGGCATCGGTATTGCCGGCTACAGCGGTGACTGGCAGCGGGTGTTCCATGTCGGCGGTGCCGGGCCGCTGCTGATCCTGCCGTTGCTCCTGCGCTACCTGCCCGAGTCCGGCCAGTTTCGCGCCACAGCCCAGGCCGAGGCCACGCCGAACCTGCGCCGCGAGCTGTTCGGCCAGGGGGCGACCTGGTTGCTGTGGCTGAGCTACTTCTTCACCTTGATGGTGGTGTACATCCTCATCAACTGGCTGCCGAGCCTGCTGGTCGGCCAGGGCTTCAGCAGCCATGACGCCAGCTGGGTGATGTTCGCCCTGCAGATCGGCGCAGCCATCGGTACCTTGGCCCTGGGCCTGTTGCTCGAACGCCTGCCGGCCTGGGCTACGGCGGCGCTGGTGTACTTGGGCATTCTCGCGGCGCTGGCCGGCCTGGGGCTGGCCAGCGAGCTGCGCGGCATGCTCGCCGCCGGCTTTTGCGCGGGCTTCTTCGCCACCGGCGGGCAGGGCGTGCTGTATGCCCTGGCACCGCATTTCTACCCCGTGCGCGTGCGCGCCACCGGCGTGGGTGCGGCCGTCGCCGTCGGCCGCCTGGGGGCGATGAGCGGGCCGCTGGTGGCCGGCCAGATGCTGGCCCTTGGCGCCGGTTCCGCCGGCGTGTTGCTGGCCTCGGCCCCGGGTGTGGTGATTGCCGCGCTGGCGCTGTTCCGCCTGATCGGCCGCCGCCCAGTCTGACCCCACGCGCTGCTCGACCTTGCGTGCTCCCTGCTGCGCCTGCGGCAGGGCTTCCTACAACTACAAGAAAGTAAAATGACCATGCACAAGGCCCCGAAAACCTGCCTGGCCGTTGGCCTGTTCTTCAGCAGTGCTGCCCATGCCGCTGGCTTTGTCGAAGACAGCCACGCCGACCTGGTGCTGCGCAACTACTACTTCGACCGCAACTACCTGGGTACCACACCACAGGCCGCCGCCCGCGAGTGGGCCCAAGGGTTCATCCTCAATGTCAGCTCCGGGTTCAGCGAGGGGCCGGTCGGCTTCGGCCTGGATGCCAAGGGCATGCTTGGGGTGAAGCTGGACTCTTCGCCTGACCGTGCGGGCACCGGCCTGCTGCCGTTCGACCGGACAACCCGTGAACTCGCGGACGAGTATTCCGAACTGGGCCTGACCGGCAAGGTGCGGATTTCGCACACCGAGCTGCAAGGCGGCACCATCAGCACCTTCCTGCCGATCGCCTTTGCCAGCCCCACGCGCCTGCTGCCGCAGACCTTCCGGGGCGCCTACTTGCGCTCCAGCGATATCGACCGTTTCAGCCTGCACGCCGGCTGGCTCGACCGGATCAACCTGCGCGATTCCACCGACTATCAGAAGATGAGTGTCGCCGCGCCCAACGGCCGCTTCAATGGCGCGGCCACCTCGGACCGCTTCACATTCCTGGGGGGCGACTACGCCTGGTCCGACGCGTTGACGTTGCGCTACTACCATGCCGAACTGGACCAGATGTACCGCAAGGACTACTTCGGTTTCGTCGACGACCGCGCGGTCGGTGCCGGCCGCCTGAAGAGCGATTTCCGCCTGTTCGTTGCCGGTGAGGACGGTGCTGCCAAGGCCGGCAAGGTCGACAACCGCAACACCGCGCTGATGCTGACCTACACCTGGGCCAGCCACAGCCTAGGCGTGGGCTACATGCGCCTGGATGGCGACACCGCCATGCCGTACGTGTACGGCACCGAGCCGCTGGTGATCACCGAAGGTACGCTCAGCTCGGAGTTCATCAACCCCAAGGAGCGCAGCTGGCAAGCCAGGTTCGACCAGGACTTCGCCCCGTTCGGGGTGCCGGGGCTCAAGGGCATGCTGCGCTATGTACGCGGCGACAACATCGAGCTGGCGCAGCTGGGCGGCAGCGGGTCAAGCGAGAGCGAGAAGGATGTGGAGCTGTCGTATGCCGTGCAGCAGGGCACGTTCAAAGGCGTGACGCTGCGCCTGCGCCATGCCTGGTATCGCAATGACTTCGCGGCGGGGGCGACCCACCGCGATGACAACGAACTGCGGGTGAACCTGGACTACACCGTCAGGCTCTGGTGATTCAGCTGGCTGCGCGCTGGCGGGTAGCCTGCCAGCACAGCAGCGCGCCGGCCGTCACCCGCAACGCACCCTGCCAGAACTGCAGCCCCAGGTGAGCGCCCAGCCAGGCGGCGGCGAAGGCTGACGACAACATGGGCGCCGAATAGGAAGCGGTCGCCAGCAGGGTCAGGTTGCCGCGCAGGATGCCGATGTTCCACAAGGCGTAGCCGGCGGCCATGCCCACCGCAGCCGCCAGCAGCTCCAGGCTGCGACGCAGCGAGAAGGGCGGCAGCGTTTCGCTGCTGACCCAGTACGCACGGTCAGGCTCGGCCACAGAGAGTTGACCACGACCAGCTGGATGGCCTGGGTGCGGCTGACGGCGAAACCCAGGGCCAGGCTCAGGCAGACTTCGTAGGCGACGAACAGCGCGGAGCCGGAGATCAGGTAGAAACGCGAGGCATGGCGCAGGCGTGGGCGACCGAGCAGCAGCACCAGCAGGGCGGCGCCAAAGGTGTAGATCAGCGCAGCGCCACCGATCGGGCCGAAGTACTCGCTGACACTGCGGATCAGGCCGCTTGCCGTGCTCCACAGCAGGATCGCCGCCAGACCGCAGGCGGTGGTGGCAGGGCCGCTGGTGATGCGCATTGCTTGCTCTTGGTTTGAAAAAAGGCCGGCGCGTCTAACACCTGTAGGAGCGGCCTTGTGTCGCGAAAGGGGTGCGCAGCGCCCCCCACAATCTCAGCTTCGCCGCATGATTTGCCGAGGCCGCGCTGCGGCCCTTTCGCGACACAAGGCCGCTCCTACAGGATTTGTGAACGGTCTTGGGCTCAGCGCCGGGCCGAGAGTTGCTGCGGCGCCAGGAAGGCATCATGGAAGTAGTTGCGCAGCGCCTGCATCGCCGGGCTGAACGCGCGCTCGCGGTGCCAGGCCAGGCCGACGCTCATCGGCGTCACTGGGTCCGTGATGGTCACCGTCTCGATGCGCTTGCCTTCCAGCGACCACGGGCGGTGCACCAGGTCAGAGAGGATCGCCACGCCGCTGCCATTGGCGACCATGCTGCGCACCGCCTCCACCGAGCTGGTGCGCACCCGCACATTCGGCCGTTGCCCGGCCTGTTGCCAATAGCGCATGGCGCTCTGCTCGGCCTCGTCGACAGTGAGCAGGATGTACGGCTCCCGGGCCACGTCGGCCAGGCTCACCGCCGAGCGTTCGCACAGGGGATGATGGCCGGGCAGCCACAACCGGCGCTCGGAGTTGAACAAGGTTTCCGAGACGATATCCGGGTGGGTGAGGTTGGCGGTGAGCACCACCGCCATGTCGAAACGCCCCTCCAGCAGGCCTTGCTCGATGGCGCTGCGCTCCTGCTCATGGACTTCCAGGGTCACGTCCGGGTGCCAGTGTTCCAGGCGCTGCAAGTGGTGCGGCAGGAAGTAGCCGATCACCGTGTAGCTCGCCGCCAGGCGCAACAGGCCGCTGGCGCGCACATCGGGCAACGGGCTGTTCAGGGCATCGTCGACACTGCGCAGGATCACGTAGGCGCGGTTGAGGAAGTGCCGGCCAGCGTCGGTCAGGCTCATGCCCTGGGCCGAGCGCTGGAACAGCAACACGCCCAGCATCGCTTCCAGTTCCTTGATCGCGGTGGTGACTGCCGACTGGGAAATATTGAGGTGGATCGCCGCCTGGGAGATCTGGCCGATCTCGGCGGTGGCGACAAAATAGCGAACCTGGCGCAGGGTCAGTGACACGGTGGGCTCCTGGGTATCTGATTTTCAGAAGACACCCTATCTGTTTATAGATCTTCCCAAGGGGGTCGGGAGAATCTACCGTGGCTTGCATGCCGTCACAAGCCAGGAGAACAGCGATGCGGGCAGTGGATTTCAACTCTGACATGGGCGAAGGCTTCGGTCCCTGGACCATCGGCGATGGCGTCGACAACGAACTGATGGCCTTCATCAGCTCGGCCAACATCGCCACCGGCTTCCATGCCGGCGACCCCGGGACCATGCGCCGCACCGTCGAGCGGGCCAAGGCGCTGGGCGTGGGCGTGGGCGCGCACCCAGGCTTCCGTGACCTGGTCGGCTTCGGCCGCCGGCACATCAATGCACCGGCCCAGGAACTGGTCGACGATATCCTTTACCAGCTCGGTGCGCTGCGCGAGATTGCCCGGGCGCAGGGCGTCAGGCTGCAGCACATCAAGCCCCATGGCGCGCTGTACATGCACCTGGCCCGTGACGAAGAGGCCGCGCGCCTGCTGGTGGAAAACCTGCAGGTGATCGAGCCCGAGCTGTTGCTGTACTGCATGCCCGGCTCGGTGATCTGCCGCATTGCCCAGGACCTCGGGCAGCCGGTGGTGCGCGAGTTCTACGCCGACCGCGAGTACGATCTGAGTGGCTCCATCGTGTTCACCCGCAACGTGCGTGGCTACGAACCGCAGCGGGTCGCCGAGCGGGTGCTGCGGGCCTGCCAGGAGGGCCAGGTACGCACCGTGGAAGGCCAGGACCTGGCAATCGAGTTCGATTCGATCTGCCTGCACAGCGACACCCCCGGTGCGCTCGACCTGGTCGAAGCCACGCGTACGGCGCTGGATGCCGCCGGCATCGAGGTGCGTGCACCGCGTTGAGTTTCAGTGGCTGCTGGCGCGAAGACGCCACGGCCTGCAGCACAGGATTGTTTTGCCTGCCGTTCGATAAAGATTCCAAAAAAGGAGCAGACATGGCCAGTACCCCGATCCGCTACAGCTTCGGTGCCGACGAGCACCTGTTCGCCGAAGTCAGCGACAGCATGTCGCTCGAGGCCTTCTTCAAGGGCATGGCGGTGACCCGTGCGGTGGAGCGCCTGGCGCTGGAGGGCGTGCTCGACATCTGCCTGGCCAACGCCTCGTTCCAGATCCGCTTCGACCCCGACCGCATCGCCCCCGAGGCACTGCTCGAAGCGGTGCGTGGCGCCGAGGCCGAAGCGGTGGCCGAGCGTTCGCTGAGCACGCGGATCATCGAGATCCCGGTGCTGTACAACGACCCTTGGACCCACGAAACGCTCATGCGCTTTCGTGACCGCCACCAGGACCCGAACAGCACCGACCTGGAATATGCGGCGCGTATCAACGGGCTGGCCGACGTCGAGGCGTTCATTGCCGCGCACAGTGGCGCGCCGTGGTTCGTGTCGATGGTCGGCTTCGTCGCCGGCTTGCCGTTCATGTTCCAGATGGTCGAGCGCGAGCGCCAGCTGCAGGTGCCCAAGTACCTGCGCCCGCGCACCGACACGCCCAAGCTGACCCTTGGCCATGGTGGCTGTTTCGGCTGCATCTATTCGGTACGCGGGGCAGGGGGCTACCAGATGTTCGGCGTGACCCCGGCACCGATCTACGACCCCCAGCAGTCGCTGGCGTACCTGAAAGAGCACATGGTGTTCTTCCGCCCGGGCGATATCGTGCAGTTCAAGCCCATTGATCGCCAAGCGTATGACCAGGCTGTGGCGGATGTGGAGGATGGGCGCTTCGACCTGCGTATCCGTCCGGTGGAGTTCTCGCTGGATGCATTCCTTGCCGACCCGGTCGGCTACCCCAGATCGCTGCAGGAGGTGCTGGCATGATCAAGGTCATCAAACCCGGTTTGGCCACCTCGGTGCAGGACATGGGCCGCGAAGGTTATTACCACCTGGGCATCCCGCCCTCTGGTGCGCTGGACCAGTATGCGCTGCAGGCTGCCAACCACCTGGTCGGCAACCCGGCCTCTGCGGCAGGCCTGGAGTGCACCCTGGTAGGGCCGGAACTGGAGTTTCAGCATGACGCGCTGGTTGCGGTGTGCGGTGCGCAGATGCCGGTGCTGCTCGATGGCCGCGAGCAGCGCCCGGATACCGCCTTCGCGGTGCGTGCCGGGCAGGTGTTGCGCTTCGGCTTCCCCACGGCCGGCGCGCGGGCCTACCTGGCTGTGGCGGGCGGCATCGATGTGCCCGAGGTGCTTGGTAGCCGTTCGACCTATGCACTGGGTGCGCTCGGTGGCTTGCAAGGGCGCAAGCTGGTGGCCGGTGACCTGTTGGCGGTCGGCGTGCCGAGTGGCAAGAGCCGCGCCGGGGCCAGTCTGCCGATGGCCTTGCGCCAATCGCTGGGCGGCGAGGTGGTGCTGCGGGTGGTGCCTGGGCTGTATTTCCACCGCTTGACCGAGGCGGCGGCGAAGCGCTTCTTCACCGATGCCTGGACCGTCGGCTCCGAGGCCGACCGCATCGGCTATCGCTACAAGGGCGGGGGTGCGCTGAGCTTCCAGCCACGCGAGCAACCGTTCGGGGCGGGGTCGGACCCGTCGAACATCGTCGACAGTTGCTACCCGATCGGCTCGATCCAGGTGCCGGCAGGGCTGGAGCCGATCATCCTGCACCGGGATGCGGTGTCGGGCGGTGGTTACGCGATGATCGGCACGGTGATCAGTGCCGACCTGGACCTGATCGGGCAGATGCAGCCGAACCAGCAGGCGCGGTTCCTGGCGGTGAGCCTTGAGGATGCACTGGCAGCCCGGCGTTCGTACAAGAAGAAGCTCAGCTGCCTGGCCAGGCTGTTTGGCTGATTGAATCAGTAGTGCCTGTGAGGCCGAGCGCCGCCCGCGCGGCGCATCGCGGATGAATCCGCTCCTACATTTGCTGCAACGTGGCCACGCCTGTTACGCCAGGGTTGCCAGCCGGTTTGCACGGCTCAAGACATGCGCCAGGGCTGACAACCCTGGCGTAACAGGCGTGGCCACGTTGCAACAAATGTAGGAGCGGATTCATCCGCGATGCGCCGCGCGGGCGGCGCTCGGTCTCAAAAGCGCTGAAGATGTAACGGCGAACAATCAGAAACTGTACTTGGCCGTCAGCATCAGGTTGCGCGGCGCCCCCCAGGTATCGCCGGCATAGTCCACTGAACTGGCAATGGCCGAGTAGTACTTGCGGTCGAACACGTTGTTGGCGTTGAGCTGCAGGTCGAGGTGCTGGTCGACCCGGTAGCCGGCCATCAGGTCGGTAACCGCATAGGCACCCTGGACCAACCGGTACTCGCTGCCATCGGCGACGGTGAAGTCGTTGTAGATACGGCTCTGCCAGGAGATGTTGCCACCGACGCGCAGCTTTTCCAGTGGGCCCTGGAAGTGGTACACGGTGTTCAGCTTGAACAGGTGCTCCGGTGTGTCGGTGTCGAAACGCTGGTTGACGTTGGCAGGGTTGGCAGCGTCCTTGATGGTGTGCGCGCGCGCATAGGTATAGCCGCCACCGATCTGCCAGTTGGGCGTCAAGGCGCCTTGCAGTTCCATGTCGATACCCTGGCTGCGTACCTCGCCCGAGGCTTCGTAGCACGACGTCTGCGGGCAATCCGCGACGAAGACCTGGGTGGCACGGTTTTCCTGGTCGATGCGGAACAGCGCGACGCTGGCATTGAGGGCGCCGTCGAAGTATTCACCCTTGATGCCGACCTCGTAGTTCTTGCCCACGATCGGTTTCACCGGGGTACCGGAAGTGTCCTTGTTGCTTTGCGGCGTGAAGATGTCGCTGTAGCTGACATAAACCGAATGGTGGTCGTCTAGGTCGTAGATCAGGCCGGCATACTTGGTGACGTTGCGGGTGACCTTGTAGTCGCCGTCGCCATCGCGGTTGTCGTAGTCGTACCAGTCCAGGCGCCCGCCGAGTATCAGCTTGAGCGGGTCGGCCAGGTTCAGCCGGGTGGTCAGGTACACGCCATCCTGGGTGGTGACTTCGCGTTGGTTGCCGGTGTGCACGAAGTCCGGTTTGCTGCCGTTGATCGGCCAGAACATGTCGTACGGGCTGTAGTTACGGGTGTCCATGTCATAGATGCGCTTGCTGGCACCGACCACCAGTTCGTGGGTGCGGCCGAGCAGCTCGAACGGGCCGCTGACGAAACCGTCCAGGCCAGTCTGGTTTTCCTGGTGCTTGGACTGGTAGACCGTGCGTTGCAGCGGCGCCTGCAGGCCTGCCCAGCGCGACTGGTAGGAGCCGGTGAAGGTTGCATCCTGCTGCGAGTAGTTGGCGTTGAGCTGAAGCTTCCAGTCATTGGCCAGGCGGTGGTGCAACTCGGCGAACAGGGTGTTGATTTCCTGGTCCTTGTTCTCCCAGTCGGTGCCCGGATTATAGGAACGCGAGAAGCCCATGTGATGGCCGTCGAGGGCAGTGGGCATGGCGCCCCAGAAGTAGTTGGTCTTGTCCTTCTGGTGCGAGAGACCGAGCATCAGGCTGGTGTCATCGGACAGGTCCGCCTCGGTCACCGCGTAGAACAGGCCGTGGTCTTCCTCGACATCATCGACGTAGCTGTTGGCGTCGCGGTAGGACGCCACCACACGCCCGCGCAGGGTGCCGCTGTCATTGAGCGGGCTGGAGGCATCGATTTCGCCGCGATAGTCGTCCCAGCTGCCGGCGGCGCCGGTGAGGGTGACCTTCTGCTCGGCCAGCGGGCGCTTGCGCACGAAGTTGATGGCCGCCGACGGGTTGCCCGCACCGGTGACCAGGCCAGTGGCGCCACGCACCACTTCCACTCGATCGAACATTGCCAGGTTCGGCTGGGCGCCGACCACCCAGCCGGTGTAGCCACTGGGGATGCCGTCGTACATCAGGTTATCGATGTCAAAACCGCGCGACGAGTAACTCTGCCGGCCTGGGCCGTTGGAATAGTCGAGGAACAGGCCGGGGGTGGCCTTGACCACGTCGTTTACGCTGGTCATGGCCTGGTCGTCCATCCGCTGGCGGGTGATCACGGTGACCGCCTGGGGCGTTTCACGCATGCTCATCGGCAACTTTGTGGCGGTGGACATGGAACCGGTGGTGTAGGACCCCGAACCCTCGGTGGTGCTGCCCAGCGCGTCCGAGCTGATTTCGGTGGCACCCAGTTCCAGCGTGGCTGGGGCATCTTCGGCCAGGGCCGGGGTAACGATGGCCATGCACACGGCCATGGCGAGCAGGTTGCGGGCGGGCAGGGGGCGCGTGTGCGCGAGGGGCGACAGCATGACGGGTGGGCTCCTGATGACTGCTAATACAAGTGAATATGAGAATGATTAGCAGTAATTTTGTCAGGATGTTTCGCACTTTGGGAAGGTGGTATGCCAAATCTATTACAAATTTTTCACAAATCACCGGAGCGGGTGATCTTCTTGCCACGCTGGCTGGCCACTTCCAGTGCTTGCCCATCGCGCTGTTTGCCTTGCCGCGCCAACCCCTCCAACTGTGGAATCAGCATGCCTTCCGGCAGGTGCCGCCAAAACCGCCCCGGCATGTGCAGGCGCAGGGCATCGGGGTTGAGCCGGGCCGGGTTGAAGGTGTGCCGGTAGTAGGTGCGCCACAGTTCAGCGCCGGGGTCTTCGGCATGTTGTGCCCATTGGCGCCAATCGTTCGGGCAACGGCGGTGATATTCGAAGGCTTGGCCGTCGAAGCGAATGCCGTCCTGTGGCGTTGCGATCAGCCAGCGCTGGCGCCCGAGGCGGTCGGCGAAATGCGCGCTGGCGCTTTCCAGGATGTCGTGAGCAGGTTCGTGGAAGGCCACCAGATCAAGTTGCAATTGCTCGGCCAGTGCCTCTGGTAGTGGCACGAAGCGCACGAATGCGTGCAGATGGTGCGCTTCACGGCTGACCTGCTTGATACGCCGCTGCAATTCGCTGCCCAGGCGGTCACCGGCCAGCATTGCTGTGCGGTCGCCGTGGGCCACGCGCCAGAGCACCTCGTACAGCAGGTTCCAGCGTTGCTCGCCGCGGTAGCGTGCGGCTTGCTCCAGTTGCGTCAGCAGCGTGGCGGGCACCTTGGCGCGAAACGGGCCGGGGCCTTCTGGCAGGGGCGTGGGCAGGGCCAGCAGGTCGCTGATCGGGCCTTGTGCCCAGGTCACGTTGGCGGGGTCGATACCGTGCCCGAGCAGGGTACGGGCCTGGCTGCGCCAAGTGCCGAACTGGTCATCGCAATCGAGCGCAATCACCCCCACAACCCCATCTGCTGCGGCGCCTGGGGTTCGCGCAGGCGCGCCCTGAGCACGCCGCTGCGCAGCTCGCCATCGGCGGGGCGGTAATCACTGGTGACGATGAACGGCCGCGCCTTGTCCAGCACGCAGCGCAGCTGGATCAGGTCGTCATAGCGCACGCGCCGCTCGCGGCGCAGTTCCACCAGCCGTTGCACGCTGCGCAGGCCGATGCCGGGAATGCGTGCCAGCAGCGCGGGCTCTGCGCGGTTCACATCCAGCGGGAATACCTCGCGGTTGGCCAGCGCCCAGGCCAGCTTCGGGTCGATGTCCAGCGCCAGGTTGCCGGCCTGGCCGAGCAGCTCACCGGCCTTGTAGCCGTAGCTTCGCAGCAGGAAGTCGGCCTGGTACAGGCGGTGTTCGCGCAACAGTGGCGGGGCGGCCAGGGGGACGCTGCCGGGGCTGTCGGGGATCGGGCTGAAGGCCGAGTAGTACACACGCTTGAGCCCATAACCCTGATACAGCGACTCGGCGTTGCGCAGCAGGGTGCTGTCGTCGGTGGCGTCGGCGCCGACGATGACCTGGGTGCTCTGCCCGGCCGGGGTGAAGCGCGGGGCTTTCGGTTCATCGGCTACGGCCTGCTGGCCCTGATGGATCACGCCCATGGCCTGGCGGATGGTGTGCGCCTGTTTTTCCGGGGCCAGGCGCTTGAGGCTGGCGTCGGTGGGCAATTCGATATTGACGCTGAGGCGGTCTGCCAGGCGTCCGGCTTCTTCGATCAGCAGCGGGTCGGCATCGGGGATGGTCTTGAGGTGGATGTAGCCACGGAAGTTGTGCTCCTCACGCAGCAGGCGCGCCACGCGGATCAGCTGCTCCATGGTGTAGTCGGCCGAGCGGATGATGCCGGAGCTGAGGAACAGGCCGCTGATGCAGTTGCGCCGGTAGAAGTCCAGGGTCAGGCGCACCACTTCCTCGGGGCTGAAGCGGGCCCGCGGCACATTGCTGGAACGGCGGTTGACGCAGTACTGGCAGTCATACAGGCAGAAGTTGGTCAGCAGCACCTTGAGCAGCGACACGCAGCGGCCATCGGGGGTGTAGCTGTGGCAGATGCCCATGCCATCGGTCGCGCCCAGGCCTTCGCTGCCGCGCGAGCTGCGTTTAGGCGCGCCGCTGCTGGCGCAGGAAGCATCGTATTTGGCGGCATCGGCGAGAATGCCGAGTTTGGCGATGAGCTGCATGGGGATGTCTCGAAATACTGAATATTCATACAGTATTTCGAGATTTGTGCATTTGCAAGGGGCCAGCGGCGAAAGGTCGAGGTGCCAGGCTTCAGGGTTTGCTGAAGCGGTAGAACAGGTTGGGCTCGCTGACGATATAGAGGTTGCCGGCGCTGTCCATGGTCATGCCCTCGGGTTGCGGGGCGTCATGCTGCAGCCCGCCGAGCCAGGCCCGCAGCGATCGGATGCTGACGAAGCGGCCATCGCCATCGAGTTCGGTGATGTTCTTCGACTGGTCGCTGAGCACCAGCAGGTGGCCGGTGTTCGGGTCATAGTAGCCGTCGGACAGGTCGGTGGCGTACACGCTGCGCTTGACCCAGTCGCGGCGGTCGCTGACTGTCAACTGCAGGGGGCCGCCGCCGAGCGCCGTGAGCATGCCGGTGACGGTGAACAGCTGCCGCGGGTCGCGCTCCTTGATGGCGAACAGGCGATCGTGCTGCCGGTCGTAGGTCACCCCCTCGAAGCCCTTGTTGCGGTAGGTCGGGTTGATGTCGAGGGTGATCCACTGCGCCTCGCTGGCATGGATCGGCTGCGGGGGGGCGGGCAGGGTGATCACGTCCAGCCGTTGCATCTGCTCATCGCTGATGGCCACGCGGCCATTGCCCAGGTACGCCAGGCCCTCGGTGTCTTCGAAGTCCACCAGCGGGTAGCGCGCCAAAACGTCGCCGCCCTTGCTCAGCTCGAGCAATTCCATGGGCACACCATTGGTGATTGCCAGCAGCCGGTCCCGGTCGTAGTCGTAGGCGATGCCGGACAGGTTGTTCAGGCCTGGCTCCACCACCCTGGCGTCGATCGTGACCTGAAAGGCCGGCAGCCAGAGGTTCTTCCCGGGCGCAGTGTCACCCGTCCAGTGGTTGCTCAGGTGCGCGTAGAGCTGCTGGGGCCAGAACGAGCGCGCGGCTTCGATGCCGATCAAGGCCATGGCCACTAGCACCGCCACTGCGCCGAGCTGGCCCCAGCGGTTCAAGCGCTGCCAGAGGTGCCGGCGCGGGGCGGGCAGGGTCTGGGTAGTCATTGTGCAGCCCCCTGAGCGGCGGTTTGCAGATTGCCGGGGGTGTCGGCCCAGGCGAAGTGGTAGACCTGCGCCGGTGCAGCGGGCTGGCATTGGCCGTTGTCGGCATCGGCGCCGACCACGTACCACTCGGCGCGCGAGGTATCGCCCAGCCGGTGAGCCTTGTCGGCGTTGAAGCAACGGCCCAGTTCCGTTGCCGGAATCAAGGCGAAGGCTGCCGGGTTATGGCGTAACCAGTACACCGCCGTTTCGGGCTTGGACTGGTTGGCGAAGCCGAAATGAACGATGGGCTGATGGGCGAACAGCCAGTGCCCTTCACGCCAGTTGACCAGCACCAGCTCGGCGCTACCGGTGGCGCGTGCGGCGTCGCTCATCAAGGTTTCGTGAGGGTTGCGGCCTTCCTTGATGGGCTCGACGAAGCCACGTGCGAACCATAGGCAGAACCACGTCAGGGCAATGGCGGTGAACGCCTTGCGCCAGCCGGGGCGGCGCTGCCACCAGCGTTTGAGCAGCCAAGGCACCAGCGGGGCGATGGCCAGCACCAGGCCGGGCAGGGCCGGGAAGATGTAGAGCTTGCGCTTGCCGCTGCTCAGGCTGAAGAACAGCAGCACCAGGGCGACCCAGCCGAGCAGCAACAGGAAACGCCCATCGCGTTTTTGCAGCTGTCGGCGCCAGGCCGGCACCAGCCACGGCAGGGCCAGGATCAGCGGCAGCCAGTACTGTGGGATGACCTTGACGAAGAAATACCAGAATGGCTCGCGATGGTCCCAGGCATTGGCATAGCGGCTGGCGGTCTGGCGCAGCAGAATCTCCTTCAGGTAGGCCAGCTCCGCCGCGCCCCCCCCGTGGGCAATGGAGACCAGCAGCGGCAGCAGCCACACGGCGCAACCTGCCAATAGCCAGACCAGCCCCAGGCTCCAGCGCCAGGCCTGGCCAGGGTAGGCCACCACGCCGCGCCAGCGCTTGCGCACGGCCCAGCCATAGGGCAGCAGCATCAGTGCCGGAACAAAGCCCACGCCCTTGCTGATGATGCCCAGGCCCATGGCTGCACAGGCCAGGTAAAACCAGCCCCAGGCCGGCCCGAGCAAGAGGTGGCGGACCATGCCGTAGAGGCCCAGCGCTACCCACAGGCACAGAAAGCTGTCGATCTGCCCGGTCCGCAGGATGCTGTAGCTCTGGTAGGTCGCCAGGAACAGCAGCGCGGCAATCACGCCGATACGCCGGGTCCACAGACGCCGCCCCAGGTCATGCAGCACCAGGGTGATGGTCGCCGCCGACATCAGCCCCGGCAGGTACAGGGCGACATTTGGTGAACCGGTCAGGTAACTGAACAGGGCCACGGTCCACATGAACAGCGGTGGTTTGTCGCCGTAGATTTCCGCTGCGCGATGGGGGATGAACCAGTTGCCGCTCTGGAGCATTTCCAGGGCCACGCCGAGGAAGCGTTCCTCATCGACGTTCATCGGCTGGCGCCAGCCGATACCGGCGCCTACCAGCAGCACGGCGAGTACAACCAGGGCCAGGCGTTCGGCCCCGAGCGTCTTGAACCTTGGCAAGGGTTATTCCTTCTGCTCTTTGTGGCGGGCAATCAGTTGCAGGTTGCGCAGGTACACCACCAGGCCGAACGACTGGCCGATGATGAATACCGGGTCTTGGCGGTAGATGGCGTAGATCAGCAGCAAAGCGCTGCCGAGCATGCTCAGGTACCAGAAGCCCACCGGGATCACGCTGCGTTTCTTGAATTCGCTGTACAGCCACTGCAGGACGAAGCGGCCGGTGAACACGACCTGACCGGCGAAGCCGACGATCAGCCAGAGGGTTTCGCGGGTCATCCTTCGAGCTCCTGTGGTTGGCTGTCCAGGCGCGTGCGGCGGATCAGCCACCAGACCCCGACCAGGTCGAGAATGCCGACCAGGGCACGGTCCAGGTTGCCGTACTTGGATACCCCAGCATGGCGTGGGCGGTGGTTGACCGGGTGCACCAGCATGCGGCCCTTGTGGCGCAGGATCAGCGCCGGGATGAAGCGGTGCATGTGGTCGAAGTAGGGCAGGCGCAGGAAGGCGTCACGCTCGATCAGCTTCAGGCCGCAGCCGGTGTCTGGCGTGGCGTCCTTGAGCAGGCGGCTGCGCAGGCCGTTGGCAAAACGCGAGGCCCAGCGTTTGCTGGCGGTATCGCGGCGGTTGACGCGGTGCCCGGCCACCAGCTTGATGCCGCCGCCGAGGTCTTCACTGCCGCGCACCAGGGCGAGCATGCCGGGGATGTCGGCCGGGTCGTTCTGCCCGTCGCCATCCAGGGTGGCCAGCCAGCGCCCGCGAGCGGCCTGGGCGGCGTGCCAGATCGAGGTGCTCTGGCCCAGCGAGCGGTCGTGGCGCAGGATGCGCAATTGCGTGAAGCCTTGTTGTTTCAACTGCTGCAGCACGTTGAGGGTTTGGTCGCTGCTGCCATCGTCGACCACCAGTATTTCGTAATGTTCGGTGGCCAGCGCCGTGCGGATTTCCCCCAGCAATGCCGGCAGGTTGTCGACCTCATTCTTGGCGGGGATCAGTACCGAGAGGTCAATAGGGTCATTCATTGAGGCTACCTGTGTTCTTGTAATGGTGGCGAGGTTCAAACCCGGTAGAAATCCCGGTACCAGCCGACGAATGCGGCAACGCCGTGCTCCAGCGGTGTGCTCGGCGAAAAATCGATCCAGCGCGTCAGTGAGTCGACATCCGCCCAGGTTTCCAGCACGTCACCGGCCTGCAAGGGCAGGTACTTGCGCCGGGCCTTGATGCCCAGCGTGTTTTCCAGGCACTCGACGAACTCCAGCAGCCGCACGGGCTGGCCGCGGCCGATGTTGAACAGCTGGCAGGGTGCTTGCCCGGCGCCGGGCTGCGGGGCCTTCAGGCGCAGGCGCAGGACGCTCTCGACGATGTCGTCGACATAGGTGAAGTCACGCGCCATCTGGCCATGGTTGTAGACCTCGATCGGCTGGCCAGCGAGCATCGCCCGGGTGAACTTGAACAGCGCCATGTCGGGGCGGCCCCACGGGCCGTAGACGGTGAAGAAGCGCAGGCCAGTGACCGGCAACTGGTACAAGTGCGCGTAGCTGTGCGCCATCAACTCGTTGGCGCGTTTGCTTGCGGCATACAGCGAAATCGGCTGCTCGACCGGGTCGTCGATGCTGAATGGCTGCTTGCTGTTGGCGCCGTACACCGAGCTGCTGGAGGCATAGACCAGGTGACGCGGTGGGTGCTGGCGGCAGGCTTCGAGCAGGTTGAGAAAACCGGTCAGGTTGGACTGCCCGTAGACACTGGGGTTGTCCAGCGAGTAGCGCACACCGGCCTGCGCCGCCAGGTGGATCACTTCGCTGAATGGCTGCCCGGCGAACAGTTGCTGCAGGTCGGCCGCATTGGCGATGTCGACCGTCTGGAAGCGGAAGTTGCGGTAGGTCAGCAACTGTTGCAGGCGTGCCAGTTTGAGTTCGACGCTGTAGTAGGCATTGAGGTTGTCGATGCCGACCACCTCGACGCCCGCTTCGCACAAACGGCGCGCCAGGTGAAAACCGATGAATCCGGCTGCGCCGGTGATCAGAACGGTCATGGCTGTTTCACCTGGCCACGGCCGATGCCGTAGTACGTGAGGCCGGCGGCGGCCATGTGCTCGGGCTCGAACAGGTTGCGACCGTCGAACACCACGCGGTCAGCCAGCTGCTGCGGGACCTTGTCCAGGTTCAGCACCCGGTAGTCTTGCCATTCGGTGACGATCACCAGGGCATCGGCGCCTTCCAGCGCATCGTCCTTGCAGGGCACCAGCGTCAGGTCGGGGCGCTGGCCGTAGTGCCGCTGAATGTCCTCCATGGCCTGCGGGTCGTGGGCCTGGACGCTGGCGCCGGCGGCCCACAGCGCTTCGAGCAACACCAGGCTGGAGGCTTCGCGAATGTCATCGGTGTTGGGTTTGAACGATAGCCCCCACAAGGCGAAGACCTTGCCCTGCACCCCGCCTGGGTAGTGGCGCTGGATCTTGCTGAACAGGCGGCTCTTCTGCCGCTGGTTGACAGCCTCTACTGCACTTAGCAGCTGCGGGTCGAAGCCTACGGCCTCGGCACTCTTGCGCAGTGCCTGCAGATCCTTGGGGAAGCACGAACCACCGAAACCGCAGCCGGGGTAGATGAAGTCATAGCCGATGCGCGGGTCCGAGCCGATGCCGCGACGGACCATTTCAATGTCGGCACCCAGGAGCTCGGCCAGGTTGGCCATTTCGTTGATGAAGGAAATCTTGGTCGCCAGCATGCAGTTGGCGGCGTACTTGGTCAGCTCGGCGCTGCGTGCATCCATGACCATGAGCTTTTCGCGGTTGCGGCTGAATGGCTGGTACAGCTCGCGCAGCAGCTCGACCTCGGCCGGTGCGGCACCGCCAATGATGATGCGGTCCGGGCGCATGCAATCATCCACCGCCGAGCCTTCCTTGAGGAATTCGGGGTTGCTGATGACCTGGTAGCGTTCGCCATCGGCCACGGCCTGGCCGATGCGCGCCTTGATGCGGTCTACCGTGCCGACCGGCGAGGTGGACTTGTTGACGATGACCTTGGGGCCATCGGCATGTTGGAGGATGCTGTCGACCACGGCGAACACATGGCGCATGTCGGCACTGCCATCGGCCTGGGGCGGGGTGCCGACGGCGATGAACTGCAATTTTGCATGTTGCACCGCTTCACGGGCGTCGGTGGTGAAACGCAGGCGACCGCAAGCCAGGCTCTTTTCCAGCAGCGGCGCAAGGCCGGGCTCGAAGATCGGGCAATGCCCCTTGCTGAGGGTTGCAACCCGTTCGGCATTGATATCCATGCACAACACCGAATGCCCCACCTGGGCCAGGCAGACTGCCTGAGTCAGGCCGACATAGCCGGTACCAAAAACCGTAACCTTCATTCAGCAGCTCCATGGTGTGAACCTGTAGTCGGTAGCCCTGCACGCAGGGGCTTGGGATTCGGCCGGACAGATCCTTGGCGAAAAAGCTGAAAAAAAATGTCACATTCTTGTTTAATTTTTGTTACCTGAGCCCGCCGGCCGATGCTGCTCGGCCTGGCGACTTCTTGCGCACCCGTTAGTTTCTGGAAATAAAAGACGTACAGCTGCCATCAGCGCGAAAAAGCGCAACTGGCGAGGCCTGGTATTAGCGGGGGAAAATCAGCACATGTAACGTGCACGCGCCCCAATCAGGGGAAGGCACAAATCGAGAGCTTAGACAGCCATTTATGAAGTGCCAGAAAGACGGGCGCTTTCTTAGGAATAAGTTGAAGTAAGAGGTGACAGTTGTATGACAGTAACTGTCGAGAAATTGCTTTAGATGTGGTTGATTCTTTTTCCTGTTTGTCAGCCGCGCACGGCATTGCATTGTCCACCGTTCGCGTCGAGAGACTAAACTTAAATCCGATACATACCCATTATCCCGCTGACCACCGCTCCCCTTGAACCGGATTTCCTCGTCGACGGTGGCCTTCTTGCAGAGGAGGGCAGGTCATGGACGAGGCAAGGCTTCACGAATTCGTGGGTAAGCTGGTTGGAGACATGGGCGCTGCGGCGACCCTGGCCAATGTGATCCTCGGCGATGAGCTCGGGCTGTATCGGGCCATGGCAGACAGCCAGCCGACCAGCCCCGAGGCACTGGCGGCGAAGACCGGATGCCACCCACGGCTGGTGCGTGAATGGCTCAACGCCCAGGCAGCGTCTGGCTACATGGTGCATGACAAGGGCACCTTCGTCCTTCCAGAGGAGCAGGCCATGGCCCTGGCGCTGGAAGACTCGCCGGCCTACATGGCCGGTGGCGCGGCGGTCATCGCGGCGCTGTTCCATGACAAGGACAAGCTGGTGGCGGCCATGCGCGGCGACGGCGGGCTGGCCTGGGGTGACCACCACCCGTGCATGTTCAGTGGCACCGAGCGCTTCTTCCGGCCCGGTTACCGCACCTTTCTGGTCGCGGACTGGCTGCCGGCGCTGGAAGGTGTGGTAGCCAAGCTGCAGGCCGGGGCCAAGGTGGCGGATGTCGGTTGTGGCCATGGCGCCTCGACCCTGGTCCTGGCGCAGGCGTTTCCAGCGTCTACCTTCACGGGCTATGACTACCACGCACCGTCCATTGCCACGGCCAACGAGCGTGCGCGCGAAGCGGGGCTTGCGGGGCGCGTGAGCTTCCAGCAGGCATCGGCCAAGGATTACCCGGGGCATGACCACGACCTGGTGTGCTTCTTCGATTGCCTGCATGACATGGGCGACCCCGTGGGCGCGGCGAAGCATGCCTACCGGGCGCTGAAGGCGGACGGCACGGTGATGCTGGTGGAACCCTATGCCGAGGATTCGCTGGAGGGCAACCTGACGCCGGTCGGGCGCTTGTTCTATGCGGCGTCGACGTTCATCTGCACGCCGAATTCGTTGTCCCAGGAAGTGGGGCTGGGGTTGGGGGCCCAGGCCGGGGAGGCGCGGTTGCGGGCGGTGTTCGAGGAGGCGGGGTTCACACAGTTCCGGCGGGCGACGCAGACACCGTTCAACCTGATCCTGGAGGCCCGTAAATAGGTGACAACCGGCACTGGCGTCTTCGAGGCGTCGAACCGCCGCGAAGGGGCCGGGCCTGGTAAAGCAGAAGGGGCGCCATGTTGGCGCCCCTTCTGTTTACTGCTTAGGCTTCAGCGTCCCAGGGACGATCGCCATTTTCATCTTTCACGCGGGTCGGCAGGCCCATCACGTCCAGCGCCTTGAGGAACGGCTCGGCTGGCAGCTCCTCGACGTTGACCATGCGCTTGGCATCCCACTCGCCACGGGCGACCAGCAAGGCCGCGGCCACTGGCGGTACACCGGCGGTGTAGGAAATACCCTGGCTATCGGTCTCGGCGTAGGCTTCTTCGTGGTCGGCCACGTTGTAGATGAACACTTCGCGCGGCTTACCGTCCTTGGTGCCCTTGACCAGGTCACCGATGCAGGTCTTGCCGGTGTAGCCCGGGGCCAGCGAGGCCGGGTCAGGCAGCACGGCCTTGACCACTTTCAGCGGCACCACTTCCAGGCCTTCGGCAGTCTTCACCGGTTGCTCGGACAGCAGGCCGAGGTTCTTCAGCACGGTGAACACATTGATGTAGTGCTCGCCGAAGCTCATCCAGAAACGCACGTTCGGCACATTGAGGTTCTTCGAGATGGAATGAACTTCGTCGTGGCCGGTCAGGTACAGGTTCTGCGAACCTACTACCGGCAAGTCGTCGGTACGCTTGACTTCGAACATGGTGTTGCTGGTCCACTGGCTGTTCTGCCAGCTCCATACTTGCCCGGTAAACTCACGGAAGTTGATTTCCGGGTCGAAGTTGGTAGCAAAGTACTTGCCATGGGAACCGGCATTGACGTCGAGAATATCGATCGAATCAATGCTGTCGAAGTACTGCTGCTGCGCAAGTTTTGCGTAGCTGTTCACCACACCCGGGTCGAAACCGACGCCGAGAATGGCGGTAATGTTCTTTTGTTGGCACTCTTCGAGGTGTTTCCACTCGTAGTTGCCGTACCACGGCGGGGTCTCGCAGATCTTGCCCGGCTCTTCGTGGATGGCGGTGTCCAGATAGGCGACACCGGTATCGATGCAGGCACGCAGCACCGACATGTTGAGGAAGGCGGAACCGACGTTGATCACGATCTGCGATTCGGTCTCGCGGATCAGTGCCTTGGTCGCCTCGACATCGAGGGCATTGAGCGAGAAGGCCTGGATGTCGGCGGGTACCTTGAGGCTACCCTTGGCCTTGACGCTGTCGATGATGGCCTGGCATTTGGAGATGTTCCGTGACGCGATAGCGATACGACCCAGTTCGTCGTTATGCTGCGCGCACTTGTGGGCCACCACCTTGGCGACACCTCCTGCACCAATGATAAGAACGTTCTTCTTCAATTTACCTTTTGCTCCTTACTTGGAAAGCCGGTCTTACGACAGGCTGGAAACGTAGTCTTCAAAACCGAAATCGCGGACCACCTCGACGCTGCCGTCGAGCTGCTTGACCACGATGGATGGCATCTTCAGACCGTTGAACCAGTTTTTCTTGACCATGGTGTAGCCGGCCGTGTCGATGAACGACAGGCGGTCGCCGATGGCCAGCGGGCGGTCGAATTGGTATTCGCCGAAGATGTCGCCCGCCAGGCACGACTTGCCGCAGACCATGTAGGTGTGCTCGCCGTCGTTAGGGGCCATCTTGGCGTTGAGGCGGTAGATCAGCAGGTCGAGCAGGTGCGCTTCGATCGAGCTGTCGACCACGGCCAGGTGCTTGCCGTTGTACAGGGTGTCGAGCACGGTCACTTCCAGCGAGGCGCTGTTGGTGATGGCGGCTTCGCCTGGTTCCAGGTAGACCTGCACGCCGTACTTCTGCGAGAAGGCTTTCAGGCGCGCGCAGAAGGCGTCCAGGGCATAGCCTTCGCCGGTGAAGTGGATGCCGCCACCGAGGCTGACCCACTCGACCTTGTGCAGCAGGTGGCCGAAGCGCTCTTCGATGTGCGACAGCATCTTGTCGAACAGGCTGAAGTCACCGTTCTCGCAGTTGTTGTGGAACATGAAGCCGGAGATCTGCTCGATCACCTGTTCGATCTTTGCCGGGTCCCATTCACCGAGGCGGCTGAACGGGCGGGCAGGGTCGGCCAGCAGGTAGTCGGAGCTGCTCACCTGCGGGTTGACGCGCAGGCCGCGGACCTTGCCTTCGGACTGTTCGGCGAAGCGCTGCAGCTGGCCGATCGAGTTGAAGATGATCTTGTCGCAGTTCTCGAGCATTTCCTCGATTTCGTCATCGGCCCAGGCCACGCTGTAGGCGTGGGTCTCTCCCGCGAATTTCTGGCGGCCGAGCTTGAGCTCGAACAGCGAGGACGAGGTGGTGCCGTCCATGTACTGCTGCATCAGGTCGAACACCGACCAGGTGGCGAAGCACTTGAGGGCGAGCAGTGCCTTGGCACCGGAGTTTTCGCGCACGTAGGCGATCTTCTCCATGTTGCTCAGCAGCTTGGTTTTGTCGATGAGGTAGTACGGCGTCTTGATCATTTAAAGGCCCCCGGCCAGGCCGGCCAAAAAAAAGACCCGCATTGTGCCTTCACTTGCCGCAGATCGAAAGGGCGGATGGTGTATTTCGTCTGCGCGGCTGTAGTTGCAGGTGAAATGTTTCGGCAGTGGTGGGTTCAGTAGTACAGGGGGAAATGAACAGCTTGATGACAGGCTGACCAATGGCTTGTGCTTGCCATGGCATTTTCAGCGCCTGTGAGACCGAGCGCCGCCCGCGCGGCGCATCGCGGATAAATCCGCTCCTACGTCTGTTTCGGGCCAATTGATCCTGGGAGATTTGCGCGCGAACGCCTTGGCGCATGGCTCGATATCGCGTCGTACGAGCAAGGCGGTCGCGCGCGACTGTTACAGGCGTTACTGGTCCGAAACAGATGTAGGAGCGGATTTATCCGCGATGCGCCGCGCGGGCGGCGCTCGGTCCCACAGGCGCTAAAGATGCCACGACGAACCCGGCAGCCATGCCGTCGTTCATTCCACCCTTTGATCGACCACCTTCAACCACTCTTGAATCTGATCCAGCGTAGCCGTTGCCCCGCCACACACCACCACCAGCACGTTCTGGTAACTGGCCAGGGCATCGGCTTCATAAGCCAGCGCCAGCGCCGCGCCGCACGCCGGCTCCACCAGCACCCGATGGTCCAGCAGGAAGCGCTCGCAAGCCTCCAGCGCAGCCCGGTCACTGACCAGGTGGCTGTGCACGGGATGCTGGCGGGTGCACGCCAGTGCCTGTTCGGCCACGCGCTTTGCGCCCAACGAGCTGGCCACCGAGGCGATGCGTTCGAGTTCCACCGTTTGCCCGGCCTGCATGGCTGCATGCAGCGATGCGGCGCCTGTGGTCTCCACGGCCAGCACTGGCACATCGCCCCAGCCATTGCGCTGCAACCCTTCGACCACACCGCTGAGCAAGCCACCGCCGCCAACCGAGAGCACCACCGCATCCGGCTTGAGCCCGGCTGCCGCGACTTCGTCGACCAGGCTGGCATGCCCGGCCCACAGCAGTGGGTCGTCGAACGGGTGAATGAAGGCATCATCTGCACCGACCAACGTCAATGCCCGTTCATTGGCTTCTTGCCACGAGCTGCCATGTACCACCACCTTGGCTTCTTCCAGGCGCAGCAGTTGCCTGGCCCGTTCGGTGGTGGTCTCGGGCACCACCACGGTCACCGGCACCCCCAGCTTGCGCCCTGCATAAGCCACCGCCAGCCCGGCATTGCCGCCCGACGAAGACACGAAGTGGCGTGCGCCCCGCGCATGGTGCACCTCGCAGGCGTGGCCGACCCCGCGCAGCTTGAACGAGCCACAGGGCTGCAGGGCGTCGAGCTTCAGCCACACGGCACCGCCGGTGGCCAGCGACAGCGGGCGGGATTCAATCAGAGGGGTGTGGATGTGCAGGGTCATTGGCTCGCTCCGCGCAGTTGCTCAAGGTAGTTGTAAATGGTGTAACGGGTCACGCCAAGGGCAGCGGCGGCTTTTTCCACGCCGCCTTTGACGATGAACAGGCCGCGTTCCTGCATCACCCGCACGGCTTCGACCTTGGCCTGTTTGTTCATCCGCCCCTGGCCGCTGCGTTGCAGCGCGCCTTCGATGATCTCGCCCATCAGCAGCGCCATGTCGGCGGGCTCGCTGCCATTGGCCTCGGCCGGCGTAGCGCCCAGTGGCTGCAGCTGGCGAAGAAAATCCATGGCGGCGTCCAGGCCGGTGACGTCGGTGTTGACGCACAGGCTGGCGAACGGGTGGCCGCTGCTGTCGCGAAAGATGGCCGTGGCACTGCGCAGGGTGCGGCCCTTGAGGGTGGTGGGGTAGTCGGGTAGTACCACGGGCTCGGCGCCTTGCTGATCGGCGCTGGCCTGCATCAGGGCCTTGAAACCCTGGTCTTGCTCCGGGGCGGCGAGGATCGGGCTGCCAACTGCGCGGCCCGAGAGATGGCCGTTGACGATCGCCACGACGGAGTGTTCCGGGTGGTCGAGGTCGTGCAGGAGGATTTCCATGTTGCGCGCGGCAACGCTGCCCAAGGCCTGGATGGCGGCCTTGAGGACGGTGAGGGTGAGCTGGCGTTCTTCAGCTGGGGACATGGGGTGATCACTGAATTCAACTTATTGTGTATTTTTGCACATTAAGTTGAATTCTGCGATTGGCTTTTCCAGCCTCATTCGCGGGTGAACCCGCTCCCACAGGAGCTCCACCGCCTTCAGGGCCTGTGCAGTACCTGTGGGAGCGGGTTCACCCGCGAATGGGCCGCCAAGCGGCCCCTGTAAATTAGCCCAGGGCTGGCGTGCGCGGCGGAATCATACGGCGCGAGCCAGTGGCCTCGAAGGCCGCAGCAAAGCTCAGCAGTGCATTGTCGGTATACGCCTTGCCGGCAAAGGTCAGCCCCACCGGCATGCCGATATCGGCCATCACGCCCATCGGCACGGTCACGGTCGGCACGCCCAGGTGACGGATGGCCAGGTTGCCGTTGGCCACCCAGATACCGTTGCTCCAGGCGATGTCCGCCGAAGCCGGGTTGACGTCGGCGTCGGCCGGGCCGACATCGGCCACGGTCGGGAACAGCACGGCGTCAAGGCCCTGCGCGTCCATCCAGTCTTCGAGGTCCATCTTGCGGGTCTTTTCCAGCCCGCGCAGGCCATCGGGCAGTGTCTCGATCTGGTCCCAGGTCTTCAGGCCGCGCTTGGCCATGTTGACGTATTCGTCCATGCCGGCGGCCAGGTCGTCCTCACGGTTGGGCAGAGTGCCCGGGTCGTGCGGGAAGATCTGCGGGCCATCGACATCGGCCAGGCGGTTGAGTTTCGGGTCATCGTTGGCACGCAGGAAGTCGTCGAAGGCCCAGCCCGACAGCTCCCACAGTTCGTCATGGAGGAATTCCTTGCTGACGATGCCACGGTTGTAAACGGTCGGCGCGCCCGGGCGGTCGCCTTCGCAGTTGGACACCAGCGGGAAGTCGACTTCCAGCACTTCGGCGCCGGCTGCTTCCAGGGCCAGGCGTGCCTGCTGCCACAGGGCGATGACGCTGTCGCGGGTATTGATGCGTTGGCCGGTCGGGCCGCCGATGCCAGGCTTCTCGGAGGTGCCGGCGGCTTCGTCCTTGTTGATGTACATGCGCGGCACGCCAAAGCGCTTGCCCTTGAGGGCGCTGGCGTCGACGGCCAGGTCAAGGTAGGACGCCGGGCGCACGGAGGAGGCGGCCGGGATCGCTACCCAAGGCTGCAGGCGCCACAGGTCGCCGCGCTTGTCGGCATCGTCGGCGACCACGACGTCGAGGATTTCCAGCAGATCGGTCATGGTCCGGGCGTAGGGCACCACCACGTCCATGGTTGGCGTCAGCGGCCAGTTGCCGCGCACCGAGATCACGCCGCGCGACGGGGTGTAGGCGCACAGGCCGTTGTTCGAGGCCGGGCCGCGGCCGCTTGACCAGGTTTCCTCGGCCAGGCCGAAGGCGCTGAAGCTGGCGGCGGTGGCGGTACCGGCGCCGTTTGACGAGCCAGAGGCGAATGGAGCAGTCAGGTAGCTGGCGTTATACGGGCTTTCGGCGCGGCCATAGACGCCACGCTGCATGCCGCCATTGGCCATCGGTGGCATGTTGGTCTTGCCCAGGCACACGGCACCGGCGGCGCGCAGGCGCTCGATGGTGAAGGCGTCGCGCTGGGCGACCAGGTCCTTGAATGCCGGGCTGCCGGAAGCGGCAGTCAGGCCTTTGACCAGGTAGCTGTCTTTGGCGGTGTAGGGGATGCCATCCAGCGGGCTCAGGGGCTGGCCCTTGGCGCGGCGGGCGTCGGAGGCTTCGGCTTCCTTGAGCGCTTCAGGGTTGCGCACTACCACGGCGTTCAGCGCGGTGGCGGTGTCGGCGCCGTCATAGGCGTCGATGCGTGCCAGGTAGGCCTTGACCAGCTCGACCGCCGTCGTGCGGCCGGTTTCGAGCGCGTCGCGCAGCTCGGCAATGGAAACCTCGGTTACCTCGATCATGCTTTCACCAAAATTTGTGCAGGTTGGGGCTAGTGCGAGGAGTGTACAAGAAGGGATCGGGGGAGGGAGGTTTGCGCCGCAGAAATGGTTTTTTGCAACGGGGCATTGTCGGGGCCGCACAGCGGCCCCGTTACCCTTGGTTCAATCCAGGTCAGCCGCCGAATGCCGCTCGGGCACCTGGCTGGCTTCATCACCCCAGGTGCGGTTGACCCGGGTGCCACGTTGCACGGCCGGGCGTTGGGCGATGGCTTCGGCCCAGCGCTGCACGTGTGGGTATTCATCTACCGCGAGGAACTCGGCCGCACCGTACAGGTTGCCGCGCACCAGTTGGCCGTACCATGGCCACACGGCGATATCGGCGATGCTGTACTCGTCGCCACCGAGGTAGCGGCTGACCGCCAGGCGGCGTTCCAGCACATCGAGTTGGCGCTTGGCTTCCATGGTAAAGCGGTTGATCGCGTACTCGAATTTTTCCGGCGCGTACACATAGAAGTGGCCGAAGCCGCCGCCAAGGTAGGGGGCGGAGCCCATCTGCCAGAACAGCCAGTTCAGGCTTTCGGTGCGTGCGGCCGGGGTTTTGGGCAGGAAGGCGCCGAACTTTTCCGCCAGGTGCAGCAGGATCGAGCCAGATTCGAACACCCGTACCGGCGGCTCGACGCTGCGGTCGAGCAGGGCGGGGATCTTCGAGTTGGGGTTGACCTCGACGAAGCCGCTGGAGAACTGGTCGCCCTCACCGATGCGGATCAGCCAGGCGTCGTACTCGGCGCCGCTGTGGCCCAGGGCGAGCAGCTCTTCGAGGAGGATGGTGACCTTGACGCCGTTGGGTGTGGCCAGGGAGTACAGTTGCAGCGGGTGCTTGCCGACCGGCAGGTCCTTGTCATGGGTCGGCCCGGCGATCGGCCGGTTGATGCTGGCGAACTGGCCGCCGGACGCGGCATCGTTGCGCCAGACCTTGGGCGGGACGTAAGGGGGCTTGCTCATGCAGAAGTTCTCCTTGGAAAGCGCGAAAGCGACCACGTAAGGCGGTGGACCTGCATCTATGCCACGGGTTCGGAGAAAAGCGCAAATGCATTGGGCGCGGGCGTCAGCTGCATGGCGCGTAGGGCCACAGCTGCGCCGCGATCAGCCGGTCATACGGCAGGCTGCAGCGGGTACCTGTCTGGGTGCGGTAGTGCACGCGCCGGTCGGCGGCGTCGACATGCGAGGCAGTGCCTTGTACCAGGCACAGGTTGCACTGAGCCAACGGCTGTTGCAGTTCGGCCTGCGGCGCCAGCAACGTTACCTGGGCATCCCGCTGGCCCTGCAGGTTCAGTTGGCGGATTGCGCTCAGGGCGCTCCATGGGCCGGCGATGCCGGTGCCAATGATCAGGATATTGTTCATCGTTGTGCTCCTGGAACGTCAGAAAGACACAGTAGACCGTAATTGCAGTCAACGATGTTACAGGGCCAGCTGGCAGATCTTTTCAAAATGTTGGCGGGGTGATTACCCAGATCACCACGGCGTCCACTTCACCAGGGTTGCCATAGCGGTGTGGCGCCTGGCTGGAGAAGCTGAAGCTGTCGCCTTCGGCCAGCAGGAAGTGGCGCTCACCCACCCATACCTCGAAACTGCCCGAGAGCACATAACCCGCTTCGTCACCCTCATGGCTGTAGCTCTGCTGGCTGTAGGTGCCCGGTGGAAAGCGCGAGTGCAGCATCTCCAGCTGGCGGTTGGGTTGCGGGGTCAGCAGCTGGTCGACGATGCCGTCCTCGTAATGCACGCTCAGCCGGCTGTTGCGCCGCACCACGTAACCCTGGTCTTCGGGGGCGGTAGTGGCTTCGCTGGCGAAGAACCACTGGATGGTCACGCCGAGGCTGCGGGCGATGTTGAACAGCGCCGGGATCGACGGGTACGACAGGTTGCGCTCCAGCTGGCTGATGTAGCCGGCGGTCAGCTCGCTGTGCGCCGCCAGCTCTGCCAGGGTCATGCCGCGGCGCTTGCGCAAGCCGCGGATGCGGCCGCCGAGGAACTGCGGCGCGGCGCCGCCATCTTCGGCGGCGGGCGGGATCTGGGGGTGCTGGCTCATGCGTTTCGGTCCATCGGGAAAGCCGCAGTATGGACAGGCTCAGAGCGCCCAGGCAACTGTCAGGCCGTCGTGGATGGCCTCTTCGACAGTGCGTGGGGCCAGGCAGTCGCCGATGCGCCGTACCTCCACCAAGCCTGCCAGTTCCGCCGCCAGGGTGTCCTGCGGTTGATGGCCGAGGCACAGCACCAGGCTGTCGATGTCCTCGAAGATCATCGGTTCACCGCTGGCGGTGTGCTGCAGGTACACGGTGTTGTCGTCGCTGCCGTACAGGCGGGCATAAGGCGTGATCGGTATGCCCAGGCGGTGCAGTTCGCCGGCCAGCTGGTCGCGTACATACAGCGGCAGGCTTTCGCCGCAGTGGGTGCCGTTCACTGCCAGCTGCACCTGGTGGCCGTCGCGCACCAGGCGCTCGGCGATGCCCGGGCCGATCCAGTCGCTGCGCCAGTCGATCACCAGCACCGAGCGGCCGAGGCTGACCTCGTTGCGCAGTACCTGCCAAGCGTCCACCACCTGCAATTCGCCGCTGCGTTCGAACGATGGCCAATAGGGCGTGGCGCCGGTAGCGGCAATCACCAGGTCGGGGCGTTCACGCTCGACCAGGGCGCGGTCGACACGCGTATTACGTACTACGCGTACGCCTGCCAGTTCCATCTCCCGCTGCAAATTGGTACTGGCGCCGCCGAACTCGCTGCGCCGCGGCAGCAATTGTGCGAGCTGTATCTGGCCACCGAGTTGTGTACTGGCTTCGTACAGCGTGACCTCATGCCCGCGTGCCGCGGCAACGGCTGCAGCCTTCATGCCGGCGGGGCCGCCCCCGGCCACCAGGATGCGCTTGCGCACGGTAATGGGAACCGGTGTTTCATACTGCAGTTCGCGGCCGGTTTCCGGGTGCTGGATGCAGGAGATCGGCAGCCCTTTGTGGAAGTGGCCGATGCAGGCTTGGTTGCAGGCGATGCAGGCACGCACGTTCTCGATCTTGCCGCCTTCGGTTTTGGCTGGCATCTGCGGGTCGCAGATCAGCGCGCGGGTCATGCCACACACGTCGGCCTGGCCACGCGCCAGGATCAGTTCGGCTTCCTGCGGCTGGTTGATGCGCCCGGTGACGAACAACGGAATGTTCAGGTGCTGCTTGAAGGTCCCGGCCTCGCGCGCCAGGTAGGCCGGCGCGACAGCCATGGGCGGCACGATATGCACGGCGCCGCCCAACGACGCAGAGGTGCCGGCGACGATATGCAGGTAGTCCACCTGATCTTGCAGGGCTTGGGCGGCGGCGAGTGACTCGTCTTCGCTCAGGCCCTCGCTGTCGCGCTCGTCGGCACTGATGCGCAGGCCGACAATGAACTGCTCGTCGGTGGCCGCCCTGACTGCCGCCAGCACTTCGCGCAGAAAGCGCAGGCGCTGTTCCAGCCCGCCGTTGTAGCCGTCGTTGCGCTGGTTCACCCGTGGGTTAAGGAACTGCGCTGGCAGGTAGCCGTGGCTGGCCACTACCTCGACACCGTCCAGGCCGGCCTGGTGCAGGCGCCGGGCGGCGCTGGCATAGCCCTGGACGATCTCGTCGATCATCGGCTGGTCCAGCGCACGCGGCATCACCCGGAAGCGTTCGTTGGGTACCGACGAGGCCGAGTAGGCCACCGCCAGCAGGCCGTCCGCGGACTCCATGATCTCCCGCCCCGGATGGAACAGCTGCGACAGCACCACCGTGCCGTGGGCATGGCAGGCCTCGGCCAGGCGCCGGTAGCCGTCGATGCAGGCGTCGTCGGTGGCCATCAGCACGTGCGAAGTGTAGCGGGCACTGTCGTGCACCCCTGCCACTTGCAGCACGATAAGGCCGACGCCGCCGGCGGCACGGGCGCGCTGATAGGCGATGAGCTTGTCGTTGACCAGGTTGTCGGTGGGCAGGCAGGTGTCGTGGCCGGTCGACATGATGCGGTTTTTCAGGCGTTTACCGCGGATCTGCAGGGGTTCGAACAGGTGGGTGAAGGCGGTCGTCATGCGGGCGGCTCCGGTGCGGTGTTGTTCTTGTTTTTCTCATGAAAGTGTAGCGGTAGTAAAAAATCAACTTGTTTTTTTACTGGTGCCGGACTAGCTTTTTCCCAGCCACGGCAGTGGCGCGTGACCTCACCAAAACAAGAAACGGGCCTTCGAGCTCTCGCTGGAAGGTACCGACAGGAGGCAACTCGATGCAGGCATTTCCCCGCAATACCGGCCTTTGCGCAGCGCTGTTGGCCCTAGGCCTGGGCAGTGTGCAAGCGGCGCCGCAGATGGTCGTGGTCGGCTATGGCGGCGCCGGTCAGAAAGCCCAGGATGTGGCGATCTTCCAGCCTTTCAGCGCCCAGGACGGCAGCAAGTTGATCCAGAGCGAATACAACGGCGAGATGGCGCGCATCCAGGTGATGGCCGATACCGGTAATGTCGACTGGGACGTGGTGCAGATCGAGGGGCCGGACCTGATGCGCGGCTGCGACGAAGGGATCTACGAGCACCTCGACTGGCAGCGGCTGGGGCATGCCGCCGAACTGATCCCTGCTGCCGCCCAGGACTGCGGCTCGGCAGCGCTGGTGTGGAGCGTGGCGATTGCCTACGACCGCAACAAGCTGGCCCAGGCGCCGAGCTCTTGGGCCGATTTCTGGAACGTGCAGAAGTACCCGGGCAAACGCGGGCTGCGCAAGCGCGCGGTGTATAACCTGGAGTTCGCCCTGTTGGCGGACGGGGTCAAGGTTGAGGACGTGTACAAGGTCCTGTCGACCCCGGCAGGTGTCGAACGTGCCTTTGCCAAGCTGACTGAACTCAAGCCGTATATCCAGTGGTGGGATGCTGGCGCGCAGCCGGCGCAATGGCTCACGGCGGGTGATGTGGTGATGACCTCGACCTACAGCGGCCGCATCGCCGTGGCCGCGCAGCAGGGCAGCCCGCTGGCGGTGGTCTGGCCCGGTAGCCTGTATGGAATGGACTATTGGGCAATCATCAAGGGCTCCAAGCATGTCGATCAGGCCAAGCGGCTGATCAGCTATGCCAACCAGCCGGATACCCAGGTGCGTTATGTCGAGCAGATCCCCTATGGGCCGACCAACACCCAGGCGGCGGCCAAGCTTGACCCGGCGCTGGCCAGCTGGGTGCCGACCTCGCCAGAAAACCTGCAGGGCGCGCTGGCGATGAATGTGGAGTTCTGGGTCGACCATGGCGAAGAGCTGGAACAGCGCTTCAATGCCTGGGCCAGTAAATGATGTAGCTTATCGGGGCCGCGTTGCTGCCCATCGCCGGCATGCCAGCCGCCGCACACGCAAACCTGCGCGGTACGTGTGGGCGCTGGCTTGCCGGCGATGGGCTGAACAGCAGCCAAAAAAACAACAGGAAGAACAACCATGACCGCCACGGAACAGACCCTGCGCCAGCAACTGGCCGCATGCTACCGCCTGATTGCCCATTTCCGCATGTCGGACCTGATCTTCACCCATATTTCGCTGCGCCTGCCAGGCCCCGAGCACCATTTCCTGATCAACCCCTATGGCCTGTTGTTCGACGAAATCACCGCGTCGAGCCTGGTGAAAATCGACCTGCAGGGCCAGCCGGTAGAGCCCACCGAACACCCGGTCAACCCGGCCGGGTTCGTCATCCACAGCGCCATCCATGCCGCCCGCGAGGATGCCCAGTGCGTGCTGCACACCCACACCCGCGCCGGTTGCGCGGTGGCGGCGCTGGAGTGCGGGTTGCTGCCGGTCAACCAGATGTCGATGGAGTTCCATGGCAAGGTCGCCTACCACGCTTACGAAGGCATTGCCCTGGACCTGGATGAGCAGCAACGGCTCGTGGCGGACCTGGGCGACAAACCGGTGATGATTTTGCGCAACCATGGCCTGTTGACCACCGGGCGCTCGGTGGCCGAGGCGTTTCTGCGCATGTATTACCTGGAGAAGGCCTGCGAGATCCAGCTGGCGGCGCAGAGTGCCGGGCCGCTGGTACTGCCCCCGGAAGCGGTGTGCGCGCATACCGAACGGCAGTTCAATGAGCCGATGCGGGGCTTGAAACAGGGCGAGCTGAATGACCCGGATGCGCTGCAACTGGCCTGGGGGGCTTTGTTGCGAATGCTGGAGCGGATTGCGCCTGATTATCGAAACTGACTAACCACTCGTTCGCGGATAAATCCGCTCCTGCAACGCCAGTGGACTTGTTGTAGGAGCGGATTTATCCGCGAAGGGCCGGCACTGGCGATCTTGGTACACGGCCATTCGCGCGTTCAGTTTCGGTGGCAACGCGATCAGCGCGCCCGCGGCACGCTCATGCTGGCCGGTGCCTCTGCGGCCCGCCGGCGCGCCACCCAGTAGTACAGCACGCTAGGCACCACCAGCCCGATCAGCCATGACACATCCACGCCACCCAGGTGCGCGACCATTGGGCCGGTGTACAGCTTGGTATCGATGAACGGCATCTGCACCAGCACGCCGAGTGTGTAGACGCTGATGCCAGGCCAGTTCCAGCGGCCGTAGCGTCCCTCGGGGTCGGCCAGGGCCGGGATGTCGTAGCGCTCTTTGGTGATGAAGTAATAGTCCACCAGGTTGACCGCGCTCCAGGGCACGAAGAAGGTCAGCAGGAACAGGATGAACGACTTGAATGCACTGAGGAACGAATGCTGGCCGAGCAGGGCTACCAGGGTGGCGGCGCCGACGATGGCCAGCACGAACACCAGGCGCTGAACGCGGCTGATCGCCAGGTGGCCACGAAAGCCGCTGATGATGGTGGCGATACACATGAAGCTGCCGTAGGAGTTCAGCGTCGAGATGGTCACCTTGCCGAAGGCGATGCTGAAGTACAGCAGCGCAGCGGTGGTGCCGGCCCCGCCGAGGCCGACGATGTAGGCCACTTCACGTCCGGAAAACTCCCCGCCGGCAATCGCTGCGGCGAACACGCCGAGGATCATCGACGCTTGGGCGCCGATGACCGAACCCAGGCCGGCGGCGAGGAAGGTCTTCACCGGCGAGGTGCTGCTCGGCAGGTAGCGAGAGTAATCCGCCACGTAGGGGCCGAAGGCGATCTGCCAGGAGGCGGCCAGCGACACCGCGAGCAGGAAGGTGGCCCAGCTGAAGTGGCGGTTTTCAAGCAGTTGGCCGATGTCGGCAAGCATGAGGATGCGGCTGAACAGGTACACGAAGGCAATGATGCCCAGCACGCTGGCGACCCGGCCGATCCAGTGGATCACGCGATAGCCGGCCAGGGTGGCGAGCACGATCACCGAGGCGAAGATGAGGATGCCGGTGCTATCGCTGACACTCAGCAACTGGCCGATGGCTTGCCCGGACAGCACCGTGCCGGTGGCGGTGAAGCCCAGGTACATCAGGCACACCAGCACCATCGGGATGGCCGCGCCATAGACACCGAACTGCACGCGGCTGGAGATCATCTGCGGCAGGCCAAGGCGCGGGCCCTGGGCCGCATGCAGGGCCATGACCGCGCCGCCGATGAGCTGGCCTAGCAGCAGGCCGATCAACGACCAGAACACGTCGCCGCCCAGCACCACGGCCAGGGCGCCCGTGACGATGGCGGTAATCTGCAGGTTGGCACCGAGCCACAGGGTGAATTGGCTGTACAGCTTGCCATGGCGCTCGGCTTCGGGAATGTAATCGATAGAGCGCCGTTCGAGCACGGATTTGCGAGACATTTGTGGGCTCCACTTCATTGTTTTTGTGTCAGGGAAAGGGTGACGCCTGCAGGCCGCGCAGATGGCGTCTGCCTGATATGAGCATGTCTATACAAGTAGGGTCAAGTGAAGCCTGCAAGGGCATAACAGCCAATCTGTTGTGCAAGGGTTGGCCACAACTGTGCTGGTCCCTGGCGGGAAAATGGCCTTATGCTGTTACGAAATATGTCTAGAACGCCTGAAGAAGGAAGCTGCAATGCCGCTCAAGGACCTGCTGATCGCCCTGGTGGTGATTGTCGCCTGGGGAGTCAATTTCGTGGTCATCAAGGTCGGCCTCGATGGCTTGCCGCCGATGCTGCTGGGGGCGTTGCGCTTTTTGCTGGTGGCGTTTCCGGCGGTTCTTCTGGTCAAGCGGCCGAAGCTGCCATGGCGCTGGCTGATTGCCTATGGCGCGACCATCTCCCTGGGCCAGTTCGCCTTCCTTTTCCAGGCCATGTACAGCGGCATGCCGCCGGGCCTGGCGTCGCTGGTGCTGCAGTCACAGGCGTTCTTTACCCTCGGCTTTGCCGCGCTGTTCCTTGGTGAGCGCCTGCGTCTGGCCAGTGTGCTGGGGTTGCTGGTCGCCGCCAGCGGCCTGGCGCTGATCGGCAGTGAAGACAGTGGCCATGTGCCGCTGTTGGCGTTGCTGCTGACCTTGTGTGGCGGGGCCATGTGGGGCATGGGCAACATCATCACCCGCCGCTTTGGCTCGGTGGACCTGGTGGCGCTGGTGATCTGGGGCGGGTTGATTCCACCGTTGCCCTTCCTGGCCTTGTCGTGGTGGCTGGAAGGGCCGGAGCGGATCGGCCACTCGCTGGCCAATATCGGTTGGAGCTCGGTGCTGGCACTGGCTTACCTGGCGTTCGTTGCCACCATGCTCGGCTACAGCTTGTGGAGCCAGTTGCTGTCGCGCCACCCGGCAGGCAAAGTGGCGCCGTTTTCGCTGCTGGTGCCGGTGATTGGCCTCAGCTCCTCGGCCTGGTTGCTGGGTGAGCGGCTGACGGCGGTGCAAGGGTGGGGGGCACTGCTGGTGATGCTCGGCCTGCTGGTCAATGTGTTCGGGGCGAAGCTGGGGCAGCGCCTGCGGGCGGCCAGCGCGCAATGAGCTGAAGGCCCCATCGCCGGCAAGCGCGGCGCCCACATGGATCGGCCAGGTTTTAGACGTTGAGCATGACAGAAGCGCCCACAGCTACTGCATACACCTGAAAAACCGTGAATCATTTGTGAGCGCTGGTTGCCGGCGATTGGTTTTTGGCGTTTGGTAGACTTGGTTTTTTTTTGCAAGGCCAAGGAGCTCAGCATGATCATCTCTACTACCAGCCAGCTCGAAGGCCGCCCGATTGCCGAGTACCTTGGCGTGGTCAGCTCCGAATCGGTGCAGGGCATCAACTTCGTGCGCGATTTCTTCACCCGTTTTCGTGACGTCTTCGGTGGCCGTTCGCAGACCCTGGAAAGCGCCCTGCGCGAGGCCCGCGAGCAGGCCACCGAGGAGCTCAAGGCGCGGGCACGGCAGTTGCAAGCCGATGCAGTGGTGGGCGTGGACTTCGAGATCAGCATGCCGTCAGTGCAAGGGGGCATGGTCGTGGTGTTCGCCACCGGTACTGCCGTGCGGCTGAGGTAGCTAAATGCCACTGGTCGGGTCTGCCGGGTTTGGCCGGGCAGTCCGCTTGTGACCGGCTAGTCTCACAGTCACAGGTCGCGTTTTTCAGGTCAGCCCGTTGTTGGCCGACGCGGTCGCCACTGACATGGAGACAGGGCATGAGCGAGTCCTTTTTCGAAGACACGAATGATGCATTCCCGATCAACAGCCAGGTGCGTTGTGGGCAGGCGGCATTTCGCCTGGGCTTTGCCCACATGACCCTGGATGAATCAGAAGACCTCAAGCCAGCCCACCTGCAGCGCAGCAAGAAGGGCCGCTTCACGCCAAGGGTGCCGGCCAGAAAGTAAGCCTGCGAAAAAGTGAACCTGCTCACACAACCCCGCCCGATGGCGGGGTTTTTGTTGGTGTTGCTTGATCCTGCTCATGGTAACCGCGAGTTGCCCTCGCGGCGCTTGCGCAGTTGTGGTCTTCTGGCGCGGCATTCAGGAAAGAGAGGATTGATTTTCCATGCGAGTCAGGGACGAGACCTATTGGCAGTGGGCCGATGCACAGTTGCATAGCCGCTGCCACGACGAAGTACTCAGCGACGGCACCACGCTGGACATCCAGGTGCGTCTGTCGCGGCTCGGCGCCACGCAGCTGTTCCTCGGGCTGTACGGCCAGGACGGCAGGGCGCTGCTGGAGGAGTACTACCCGGCGCGGCCGGGCGAAACCATGACCCGCGCGCTGGTGTGGGGAGTAGACCGGGCTCGGGCGCTGGCCACGGGTGCGTTGCCGTTGCCCGTGGTGCCGCGGCGCCTTCAGGCCTGAGGGTGGCGCGCGCTGGCGGCCTGGACGATGCGCTGGGCCGGCACCTGAAGCTGGCGCAGCAGGTAGTCGGCGAAAGCCGGCTCCCAAGGCTGCAAGGCAATTGCATCGCGCATGCACGTCAGCCAGATTCCCGCGTGTTGCGCGTCGATCGGCCATTGCGCATGGAACGACGGGATACCGATCGAGCCATAGCGTTCGGCGTACAGCGGTGGCCCGCCCAGCCAGCCACTGAGGAAGCACGCCAGCTTGTCGCGCGAGCCAGCGAGATCGGCCGGGTGCATCTGCCGCACCGGGGCGGCGACTGGGTTCTGGTCCATCAGCCGGTAGAAGTCGTCGACCAGTCGGCGCAGGCCGTCGATGCCGCCAGCGGCCTGGTACGAAGCGTCGCCAGTGCCATATGCAGGGGTAGTCATGCTGGGCTCCACAATCACGGGCCGGCATTCTAGCAGGCATGAAAAAGCCCGGCCTATGCAGGCCGGGCTCCGTAAGTGGTGGCGAACCCTCAGTTCAGCGGTTCGATCACCTTGACTGCCTGCCGCTCACGGGCGGCGGGCCATTCTTGTTGCAGGGTCTGCAGGACGCGGCCGACGAACTCGGTATCGGCGGCGGCCTTCTTGCCGACGTAGCCCTGGCCGCGGCGGTAGACCTTGAAGCGTGCGCGCATGCTAGGCAGGTGCGCTTCAAATTCATCTTCGACAGTGTTTGGCGGCAGGCGGTCGATGCGCACCTCGCCGGTCTGGCTGACCCACAGCAGGTGGTCGTCGAGGCTGTCCTTGCGTACTGCGAACAGCTGGGCCAATTGGTCGATTGTCGGATTGTTGTTCAAGTTCATCATAAAGCCCCCATCACCTATTTGTTGTTGATTGTCACAGTTGGCGCCACAGGTTGTAGCGCACTACCAAGGCTGCTACAGCAGCATCGCAACAGGGGCTTTCTCACGCTGCCTTTTGGACAGATTCCCTCTCCACGGACGGCCTGCGTTACCGCGCAAACCGTCTGGAACACCCTTGCCACCGCTCCCGATCAGGGAGACGGCTTCATCATGCACAAGGGCGAGGAATGGCGTCAATGGTTTTGTAGTGAATATTTTTTCTCACTACATGTTGTCTGACAATCCATCTGGCGGTGACTTAGCGGTCAAAATTGGACAGGATCTGGAAGGCCGCGCGCACACGGGCTTCATTAGGGTAATTGCGGTTGGCGAGCAGGGCGATGGCCTTGCCTTCGGCTGGGACGAAGGCGGCGTAGACGCCGAAGCCGTTGGTGGAGCCGGTCTTGTTGTACCAGGCCGCCGGCAGTGCAGGCAGAGGCGGGTTCAGGCGCTGAGTGGCCTGGGGTTCGCGGATCAGCCGCGGGCTATTGCCATCGACCAGGGTGTCCAGGCTGACCGGGTAGGGGTAGCGCTCCCAGCCCAGGCCCTGGGTCATGTTGCCGACGCTGAAGTAACCGGCCTGGGTGATGGCGATGGCTTTGCGCAGTGGCGCTGCAAGTTCGGTCGCTTGCATGTTCAGGCGCAGGTAACGCAGCAGGTCGCTGGCGCTGGTCTTGATGCCATAGGCTTCGTCGGCGTACGGGCCAGGGCTGACCCGCACGGGGCGGTTCTGCGCGTCATAGCCCTGGGCATACAGGCCTTGCTCGCTTTGTGGTACCTGCAGGTACGTGTGTCGCAAGCCCAGCTCCGGCAACAGGTGCCTGGTCATGACATCGGCGAAGGTGCGCTGCTGCGCACGCGCCGCAAGGTCGCCGAACAGGCCCAGGCTCGGGTTGGAGTAGCAACGCTGGGTGCCGTGCTCGCTGCGCGGCTGCCAATTGCGGAAGAATGCCAGCGTCTGTTGTGGCGTCTGCACTGCGTCCGGGAACTGTAATGGCAGGCAATCGGCGCTGTAGGCCCCGAACTCCAGCACGCTGAGGTCGCCTAGAGGCGCACCGGCAAGCGCTGGCTGGTAGCGCCGGGCTGGGGCGTTCAGGTCGAGCTTGCCTTCGGCGCTGGCCAGGGCGGCGAGGGTGGCCGTGTAGGTCTTGCTCAGCGAGCCGATCTCGAACAGCGTGTCGGCAGTTACCGCCTTGCTGTCGGCTTTGCTGGCCACGCCATAATTGAAGTAGTGGGCCTGACCGTTGACGTAGACCGCCACGGCCATGCCGGCGATGTCCTGCTCTTTCATCAGGGGCCGGATAACTTCGTCCACTTTGGCCTGCATCGGCCCGGCAGCGTGCGCCGAGGCGAGGCCGAACAGGATGAGCAGTGGGGCGAGACGTACACGTGGCATGCAAAGGTCCTATTTGTGAGAGTGTCCGTTGAGCGACACCGATGGGGGTTCCGGCGTTAGCAGGAAAAAGCCTCAGACCTTATCGTCTGCCCTTGCACAACGACAAGATGGAAAACGTTATGAAGTATTTGCGCATGTTGTTCGACAACTTCACCCTATGCCTGCTCGGGGTGGTACTGATCGCCACCGTGCTGCCTTGCTCGGGCGACGGCGCGGTGTATTTTGGCTGGTTGACCAACCTGGCGATCGGCCTGTTGTTTTTCCTGCACGGTGCCAAGCTGTCGCGCGAGGCGATCATCGCCGGTGCTGGCCACTGGCGTCTGCATCTGCTGGTGTTCTCCTGCACGTTCGTGATGTTCCCGCTGCTGGGTCTGGCGTTCAAACCGTTGTTCGTGCCGCTGGTGGGCAACGAGCTGTACCTGGGCGTGCTGTACCTGTGCGCGCTGCCGGCCACCGTGCAGTCGGCCATCGCCTTCACCTCGCTGGCCCGCGGCAACGTGCCTGCGGCCATCTGCAGCGCTGCCGCTTCCAGCCTGATCGGTATCTTCCTGACGCCGCTGCTGGTCATGCTGCTGCTGGGGGCCAGTGGCGATACCGGTTCGGGGCTGGATGCCGTGTTGAAAATTACCCTGCAGCTGCTGGTGCCGTTCGTGGCCGGGCAGATCGCACGGCGCTGGATCGGTGCCTGGGTCAAGAAGAATGCCCGCTGGCTCAAGATCGTGGACCAAGGTTCGATCCTGCTGGTTGTCTACACCGCGTTCAGCGAGGCCGTGGTCACCGGCCTGTGGCACACCGTGTCGCCACAGCACCTGGCGGGGCTGTTCGCCGTCTGCGGTATCCTGCTGGCGGTGGTGCTGTTCGGTACGCGAATGCTGGGCAAGGTACTGGGCTTCAACCTGGAAGACCGCATCACCATCCTGTTTGCCGGCTCCAAGAAGAGCCTGGCGACCGGGGTGCCGATGGCGCAGGTGTTGTTCGTGGGTAGCGGCATCGGCGCGATGATCCTGCCGCTGATGCTGTTCCACCAGATCCAGCTGATGGTGTGTGCGGTACTGGCGCAGCGCTATGCCAGCCGTGAGCAGGCGGCTGAGGGCGCTACCGCTTCTTCCTGATAGCTTCATGTTGTCTGTACTGGCCTTTTCGCGGGTAAACCCGCTCCCACAGGTACTGCACCACCTTCGAGCTTGGTGAATATCC